>CAVISZ010000105.1:0-3370 GCA_963645585.1 uncultured Eubacteriales bacterium | reverse complement strand
TTAAAATTAATTTTTATAGTTATTAAACATTCTAAAATAGTTTTTATAGCATATTTAGTGCAATTTATTTGGTTAAATCTTCTTGTTTAATTGCATCGCAGTATTGCTTTGTTTTTTTATCAAATTCAGCAGATAAATCATTGATAGCAGTTTGCTTATTGCTTTCACGAAGTTTGCAAAATTCATTTAAGTAATTCTCGCCAAATTTTTTGTACATAAATTTTAACCATTTCTCATTATGTGCGTGTTTTTTTAATCTCATTTCGCTATTTGTAACAATGTCAAAGTCAGATATTTTAAAGTTTAAATTTCTAACATTAAAACATATTACACCATTGTCAATAACATAATTCTCTATATCTTTTGATGTATATAAATCTAAATAATCATGAAGACCTTTTTCGTAAAATGTTTTATTTAAACCTTTGTAAATTACATCATCATAGTATTTAACAATATCATTTTTTGATAATTTTTCAACAAACATAAATTCCCCCTTATTTCTTGTTAGCATTTTAACATACAATTATCGCTATTGCAATACCTATTTTTTTGTTAATAGGAGAGAAAACAAAAAAGACGAGAACAAGCAGAAATGTAAATTCAATAACATTTTTTTCAGTTTTAATATTGTAAAATTAACCAAATTATGCTACTCTCTATAAAAATAGAGGTTGTATATGAGAACAATAAAAGAAATTACGGGTATGTATAATGCTGTTTTCAATGGAAAGAAAATTATTATTTCTGAAAATTTAATACATTCAGACGGAACAAATTGGATTGTTAATGGCACACCTATTGATACAATTGAAAACAAAAAGAGAACATTTTCAATATTATTACAAAAACTAAATACCGCTCAAAATATTGCAAAAATAGTTGGTTTAAACGTTGACGATGAATTCTATATTATACATGATTCTGTAGATAATATGATTTTACTTGTGAAAGATACAAATATAAGCTTAAATATTATATACTTTGAGAGAGCTATTATTGTAGAACAAATTGACAAACAAAAGAAAAAGTTGAATTTATTATATTCGTTAATAGAGAAACAGAACAATACTATGTATCAATTTGACTTATCAAAACTAGCAATTAAAAAAATTGATGATATAAGCAAAGCGAGTTCTTTTAAATTTTCACAAAATGACTTTTATGATTTATTGCCAACTGGTTTTGATAGCTTTAATCAGTTGCTTGATTTTATAAGTATAGACAATCAAACTGCAAAAAAGGAAGAAAAACATTTATAAAAAATTTACCGAGAGCTTTTAGGCTCTCGGTATTTTTTTGTTTTCAACACTAAACAACATTATATAAACTTACATAAATTTATCTAACGTAAGTTATTTCGTTAGAAATTCGTTAGAAATTCGTTAGAAATTTTGAAATTTAACACAAACCAAATCTAACTAAATTATGTAAATACTAAACTCAACGGATTATTTTGTTAGAAAACTGTTAGATAAATTGTAAAAAGTATTTAAGCAATAAAAAATCCCTAAATCGCTTAAATTTAGGGACTTTTGATGGTGCCGAAGGGCACGCCTGGTTTGTCCACTGGACAAACCGTTCTCGTCCCATGGAATAAAAAAATCCGTTCCAATCAATCTAGGTTCGGATTATTCCTGTATGGTGCCGAAGGGGGGACTCGAACCCCCATGTGATTGCTCACGGCGGATTTTGAGTCCGCTCCGTCTACCATTCCAGCACTTCGGCATATTCAATCACATGGAATAATCTAGCATACTTTTTATGTTTTTGCAAGTAAAATTTAAAAAAATATTTTTAATGGTTAAAAATAGTTATAAGAGTTAGATTTCAATAAAAAGATGAGATAATAATTAAAAAAATCATACTGCATTAAACAAATATGATTTTTTATGATTTACATCAACTTTATATTTATCTTTCTAAACTACAGCACAAATGTGTATTCAAAAAGGCAAGTGCATCGTCATTTGTGTAAACAAAACGAGAGTCCTCACCGTTGTTGTCAAACACATAGTCTGCAAAGTTATCACTTTTTAAATTGGCTAAATTGAGGGTGTCTTGAATATTTGTAAATTGCAAAAAGTATTCAAGCCCATTTTCCAAAGTAGATTTGCCATTTTGCACTTTCATACTTTCAAGGTCAACATGTTTTGCAGGCATATAGTCAAATTTAGTTCCATTCAAAACTTGACTGCGTTCTATGCAATAGTGAACATGTGGGGCAGGGATAAATTGAACATCTGATTGTTCTTTTGCAAAAGAATTTTCATCATAATAGTTTGGATGTGGTGCACCAGCAGAATCTAGTCTTGCAAGTTGAATCCAATCTTTTCCGTTTATGCAAACATCAAGTTTTAAATTAAAATTTTCATTTGGCGATTTTTCATCTTGAATAACGCTAAAAGCATAAAGCATAGGTTTGCCATTAAAAGTGCTTAACATATATTGCCCGCAAATGCGTTTCCCGCCGTTATAAAACCTAAAAGGAGTGTTGATAACTTTTTTAGGCAAGCGTGTTAATTTTTTAAACATTTTATCAGAAAGTGGAATAGGCACGCTTTGAGTGTATGTACGGGTAAAATAATCCATGGTTAAACTATCATAGTTAAAATTTGAAGGCAAATTGCAATCAACAAAAAGGTCATAACCATAACGTTTGTACATTAGGTTTAAGCATTTAAGCCTTATGTTTTTATATTTGCGTTTATTTTTTAAAATTGCATAAATATCTGTTGTGCTTTTTCTATTTTCAGATAAATTTTTCATATACTTAAATGTTATTACAATTTTTGCATTTTGTCAATACTAACAAAAAACAAAATTAATTATGTTGCGTTAATGTCTATTTTAGTCGAAAAATAAAACAATAGAATATTTTTTCTGCTTAAACCAAAAATATATGTATGAGAACAAGCACAAAGGTTTTAATGATTTTGTTTATAATCTCGCTGGTCGGAGTTGTATTAACATCAACTTTCTTTTTTTCGGCAATTACAATAGATTCTGGCACGCTAAAATTCAATTTTAACGCAATGGCTTATGTGGCACTTGCATTAGGTTTAATAAATGGCACTTTTGCAACAATATTGTATGTGAGATTTTTAAAAAGCCAAAAATTATCATCAAAATTATTTTTTAGTGTTGTGCCTCTAACAATTATATTTGCCATTTCAACATACTTTTTGGCAACAATAAATAATTATCAAAATGGAGCTGCAACTGTAGTTAGACAAGTCTTGCAAATTAGTGCAACAAACATAAATAATTATCTTTGGATAATGCTTTTAACGCTTATTTATTTGGTTACTGTTTTTGTAATTTTCAGAGTAATCACAAAACCATTAAAAAAACTAGAGCAGGCAATAGA
>CAVISZ010000104.1:0-6890 GCA_963645585.1 uncultured Eubacteriales bacterium | reverse complement strand
GAGTTAATTGAGGCAGATTATGGCAAAGTTGACCTTTCAAAAATTTTAAACACAAACTCTTTTGATTTTGAAAAGGCGTCCATGTCCGCTGCTTGGGTTAAAGAATTAAATGCACAAACTGAAGAAGATGAGGACGATGATGAAGACCATGAACATGAAGAACACGACCACGATGAGCATGACCATGAACATGAGGAACATGACCACGAAGAAGGCGAGGAGCATGAACATCATAAACACCACCATCATCATGAGCACCATCATGGCGAGGGTGAAGTTTTGGAGTATGGCATAGATACTTTTGTTTACACAAGACGTCAACCATTCAACAAGCAAAAATTCATCAATTTTGTAAACAATTTCCCTAAAACAGTAATTAGATGCAAAGGTGTTATGTGGCTAAGCGATGACGAAGAAAATATGCACATGTTTGAGCAAGCAGGACATCAAAAAAATGCGTTTAATGCAGGTCCATGGGTTGCAAGTTTGCCTAAAAAGCAACAGGAACAAATTTTGCTAGAAAATGCAGACATAAGAGCCGATTGGAGAGAAGATGTTGGCGACAGAATTATTAAACTTGTGTTTATTGGCAAAAACATGAATAAAAAAGAAATCGTTTCTATGTTAGACGATTGTTTAGAATAAAAAATGCTAAATATTTTAACATAAAGCAAGTTATATAAAGTTTTGTCTTTACTTGCTTTAAGAACAAAACTTTTACACAGCAAAAAAGTAGTATAAAAACACTTAAAATATGCTTGACAAGGCAAGATTTGTGTGCTAAAATCACATTGTCTTTGCTTTAAAAGGCATATTTTTTTGTGAATTAGCCCCTCACGCTTAAATATAATTTTGCTAAGCAAACAATTAAGAAAAAATTAGGAGAATCAATTACATGAAAACATTTATGGCAAAACCAGAAAATGTGCAAAGAAAATGGTACTTGGTTGACGCAACAGACATGCCTTTAGGCCGTCTTGCATCTCAAGTTGCAGATATTTTATCTGGCAAAAACAAACCTGACTTTACACCTCACGTTGACACTGGTGACTATGTTATAATTATAAATACAGACAAAGTTGTTTTAACTGGCAAAAAAGCAGTTCAAAAACAATTTAGAACACACTCTGGTTACATTGGTGGTTTAAAAGAAACCAACTATGGCACAATGCTTGCAACAAAATCCGACGAAGTTGTTTTAAAAGCAGTTAAAGGCATGCTTCCAAAAACTGTTCTTGGCAGAAAACAAGCAACTCGTTGCAAAATTTACAAAGGTGCAGAGCATGAACAAACCGCTCAACAACCAACTGTTGTAGAGTTAAAAGGAGCAAGAAAATAATGGCAAAAGCAGTTAAAAAAGTTGTTCCAGCTAATTTAGGAACAGGCAGAAGAAAAACTTCTGTTGCCAGAGTTAGACTTATTCCTAACGGCAATGGCAAAATTGTTGTAAACAAAGTTTCTATGGAAGAGTACTTTGGTTCAGACATTTATCAATTAGTTGCAACTCAAAGTTTAAACCTTGTTGGTGCAAATGATAAATATGATGTTATGGTTAATGTTTACGGTGGCGGACTTTCTGGTCAAGCAGGTGCAATCAACCACGGCATTGCAAGAGCTTTGTGTGAAGCAGATGAATCTTACAGAGCAGAACTTAAAAAAGCAGGTTTCTTAACAAGAGATTCAAGAATGAAAGAACGTAAAAAATACGGTCTTAAAAAAGCACGTAAAGCAAGTCAATTCTCTAAGAGATAATATTTTAAAAAGCAAAAGATTTTGTCTTTTGCTTTTTTTGTGCCTTTTTTTTGATTAGGACTTAATTTTTGTTTGTTTTAAAGTTGTGTTTTTTACTCTCAAATTGCGTTTTTGTGAGCATGTTTTTCTTTTAAAGGCAGTGCGTAAACGGCTACTTTAAATAAACTCCATATTGACAGTGTGGCATAACTGTGATAACATATTTGCAAGAAAAAGGGGGAGTTTTAGTGTTTATAGAAAACAGAGCAATAGTTTCAGATGCCGAAATTATGCTTATGGTTGTCAGATTTTACAAAAAATACTATCACAGAAATTTGGACCTTACTTCGTTTGTTCGCAGTAACGACAAAGCAATTGTTGTTGGAAGAGAAGAATGGGGCAAAGAAGATAAATGTTTTGTATTTTCTGACTTTAAGGCACAGGCTTGTAACAACAAGGTTTTTGAACATAAATTAAACCAAATGTGGGTTGATTTTATGAACAGCAAATTTTCTAACTATCAAACAGAATATGCAAAAAGCATCAATGGTGATAGCAAAGAAATTGAAATGTAGGAGGAATTAATATGTATATACAAAAATTATCAGATGAAGAAATTAAATCAGTTATTAAAGATGCTTATTTAGAGGTTTACAATCAAATCGCAAAGTTTAGCAATTTTGAGCGTTATGAAAACAAAATTGTGGCAAACATTTGCTCTGGCTTTAAAGATGATTCATACATTGTAACAATTTTAAGAGTTAAAGATTTTACAATTGCATGTGGCGACAAAGATTTGTGTGCATGCGTAAACAAAAAATGGATAAAATTTATGGCTAACAAATTTGTTGAGTATAAACAAGACTTGCTAGACAGAATTTGCCCACAAGAAAAAAATTATGTTGAAGAATTAATCAGATAAAAGGAGACCAAAATGTATTATTTAGGGAGACTTAGCGACAAAGATATAGAAACCTTTGCTGTTGAAGCTTACAACGAAATTCCATTTTTTAAAGATAAGCAAGTAACAGTTAAAGCGTTAAAACGAAGCAAGAGTGATGTTACACTAAGCATGCAATCAAGTTTTTATTACGAAGAGAAAAAAGAAAGAGTATACAGAGATTTTTGCTTAAAGATATCCGATTTTAAAATTGATGAAAATGATTCAGCAGTGTTTGTAAAAAACAGTCTTGAAAAAAGTTGGTTGAAATTTTTAACACAAAAATTTTCAGGTTATCCAAAGGCATACAAATATTTTAAAAAACAAGAAAGTGAAAAAAATATTGAAGAAATGCTTAAATAAAGTGATAAATTTAATATAAAATTGTGATTTGTTTAAAAAGGAGTGAAATATGTTTTATTTAGGAAGATTAAGCGACAAAGACATTACATCTTTTGCCATTAATGCGTACAAATCAATTTTTAACAATAAAGAAGTGACAGTTAAAGAGTTAAATCGCAACGAGAAAGATGTTACTTTAAGAATGCAAACAAATTTTTACGATGAAGTTGCTAAAAAAAATGTTTGCGATGTTTTTTATTTGAGATTGTATGATTTTAAAGTTGAATGCACAAGTGCATTTACAAAAAACAGACTTGATAAATGTTGGGCAAAATTTTTGGAAGAAAAATTCCCTGGTTATCAAAAAACTTACAAAAACTTAAAAATGAAAGAATGCGAAGAAAAAATAGACGAATTGTTTAGATAAGAGGAAAAAATATGTTTATTGAAAAATTAAGTAAAAAAGAAATAGAAGATTTAATTACAAGTGCATATAAACGTTTTGGTTATGAGGTTAATATTAAAAGCGTTGAATATATAAGACCGTTTGGTTTTGTGCTTGCACAATGCTCAAATAACAGAATATATTTAAGAGATTTTAGTGTTAATGCAGAATTTCATGATGACGCAACTCGTTTGTTAAACAGAACTTTGGTTGCATACTTAAGCCAAAAATTCCCTGATTACAAAAAAGAATACGATAAAGAGCAAGAAAGAATTGAAAGAACAGGCAGGTTTATGTAAATAACTTACCAAAAAAGTTTATATAAACACCAAATTACAAAAGCCATGGCAATTTGCCATGGCTTTTGTAATGTAAAAGTTTGTTTAATTTTTGCTATTAAATATTCATAAGCGACAACTTAGAAAACAACTTTTACTCTAAGTCTAATTCATCACTAGAAAATAAAGGAGATTCCAAAAATTCAATAGCAGTAATGCCCAATGCCGAAGATATTTTTAAAATAACCGCAAGCGTTGGGCTTTTTGTGTGATTTGTGTATAAATTTTTAAGCGTGGAAAGAGGAATGCCAGAGTCTTTAGATAATTTGTACAAAGACCAGCCTTTTTGAAATATCAATTCGTTTATTCTCTTTGCAACTGCTTCTCCAACTGTCATAAAACATCACCTCACTATGTTTAAATAGTTTAGCTTTGTTTTTGCAACAAATACCGCTCAATTGAAACCTAATTCTCAAAAGAGTTGCAATTTTTTATTGTGTTTGATAATATGGACTCAATTGAGTTATATGAGGGATATGATGAAAAAAAGTATGTAAAAAATGAATAAAACATTTAAAAATGGCTAAACGTTTATGTGCAGTGTTTTTTGTCTCTTATATGTCTGCATTTAGGTACAACTTTGCTGAGATGATGTATCGAGAAAAAGGAGTACTGTTCTTTAGTTAAGTATTTAATATGTTTCATTTGCTTGCACTGTAATTAAAAATATGCTAGAATAGTATCATAATATTAAGGAGAAAAATTATGGGACTTTTTAGTAAATTTAAAAGACAACTTTTAAAGGTTGTAGAATGGGAAGATAATTCAAAAGATACAATCGTATATAGATATCCTTTAACAGATAGAGATGAATTAATGACAAGTTCAACTTTGGTTGTTAGAGAATCTCAATGTGCAATTTTTATGCACAAAGGTGAAATTGCAGATGTTTTCGGTCCTGGAACATATAAATTGGCAACTGAGAACATTCCATTTTTAACAAAACTTTTGTCACTTCCTGCAGGTTTTGAAAGCAGAATTAAAGCAGAAATTTATTACGTTAACACAAAACAATTCATTGGTCAAAAATGGGGAACTCAAAACCCAATCATGATGCGTGACGATGAGTTTGGCAATGTTAGAATTAGAGGCTTTGGTGTTTATTCATTTAGAGTAACAGATCCAAAAACTTTCATGCGTGAAATTTTTGGAACAAACGCAGTTTATACAACAAGCGATGTTTGCGAACAAATTAAACCTATGTTAATTCAAGGCATAACAGACGCTATTGCAGAGGCAAAAATTTCCGCTTTAGACCTTGCTGCCAACTACAAAGAGTTTTCTAACACAGTTATGGAAACTTGCAAAGGCGAAATGGCAGAGTATGGTTTGGGTTTAACCAAATTTGTAATTGAAAATATTTCACTTCCTGAAGATGTTGAACAAACTCTTGACGAACGCACAAAACTTGGCGTTTTGGAAGACAAAATGGGCACTTACACTCAAAAGAAGGCTGCCGATGCAATGCTAGACGCTGCAAACAATCCAAACGGAAGCAACTTGGCAGGTCTTGGCGTTGGTCTTGGCGCAGGCATGACAATGAGCAACGTGTTTGCAAACAATTTGTCAACAGAAAACAAACCACGTGAAAAAAAGACAAAAACAATTGCTTGTCCTAAATGTGGTGCGGATAACAAAGCAACTGCTAAGTTCTGCAGTGAATGCGGACAAAAAATAGAAGATGTTAAAAAATACTGTCCAGAATGCGGAGCAGAGGTTTCTGCAAAAGCAAAATTTTGCCCAGAATGTGGACAAAAATTAAATTAGTATCATAAAAATGGGTAGGGCAAATAAACTTGCTTGCCCATTTTTTAGTTTAAGGATGTTATGGAAGATAAAATTATAAAAGCAAACGATTGTTCTTGTCCTAGTTGTGGGGCAACAATGCGTTATAACCCCGAAAAAATGAAATTGTTTTGCGAGAATTGCTTAACTTGCAAAGATATAGATTTTGTAGACTTTAAAAACAAACACTCGTGGGAAGAAAAAGACGAGCTTAAAAACCTAAAAGACTTTGCAGATGAAACAAAGGCTTTAAAATGTCCAAATTGCGGTGCAAATGTTATTTTAAATAAGTTGGAATACAGCAAGGAGTGCCCATATTGTGGAAGCAACCTTGTAAGCCGTTCTGCAGAAATGAGCAACTTGGCTCCAGACGGAATTTTGCCTTTTAGATTTAGCGATACTGTTGCAAGCGAAAAATATGTTGCAGGAATAAAGAAAAAATGGTTTGTTCCAAACGCCTTTAAAAAAGCACCTCCAACAGAAAATATACGAGGTGTATACATTCCTGCATTTGGCTTTGACGCAAACACGTCCTCTAAATATGTTGGAACGCTTGCAACCGACCATACTCACACCGATTCAAAAGGCAGAACACGCACAACAACCACTTACAGAAAAATATCGGGCGTGCATGACGATTGTCTTAAAGATGTCTTGGTTGAAACAAGTTCCAAAATAAATCAAAACGAGTTTGAAAAAATTAAACCATACTATGTGGAAAAGGCGGTTGAATTTAAACAAGGCTTTATTATGGGCTACACTGTTGAAGCATATGAGGACACCATAGAAACATGCAAAAAAGTTGCCGATGAGCTTATGGACGAAATGATAAAAAACGCAATTTTGTCTAAGTATTCATATGACCGCGTAACAGCATTTAGCATGACAACAACTCAAAGTAACAAAAAATACGCATATTACTTGCTTCCAATTTACAAATGCGACTATACATATCACAATAAAAAATACACCACAATTATGAACGGACAAACTGGCAAAGTGGGCGGTGGATATCCTAAGAGCCCTGTAAAAATTACTTTCTTTGTTTTGTTTATATTGCTTATATTAGTCGGACTTGGACTTTTGTACTTCTTTTTTGGAATGGACGACTCCGACTTAATATTTAAACTTTTGTGCTTTTAATGTTTTGTAATGACGCAAATTTTTGCTGATTGCACAAAAGGTATGTTGGATGTTTTGTCTGAATACACAAATGGTATATTGGAAGTTTTGGCTAAATGTACACGTAGTAAAATGGGGTGTGTATTCAAGCAAAACTGATGTTTATTCAAACTGTGACTGCTTAAGT
>CAVISZ010000103.1:609-3868 GCA_963645585.1 uncultured Eubacteriales bacterium | reverse complement strand
GCTCAAGACCCAGTGGGGAAGTATGGCAAAGGCGTTTGCTCTGTTTATAGTTTGCTAGAAAAACAAAAAGTAAAACACTTAGATTTAAGGTTGTATGCCAATGCTCGCCACGAGCCATTTAACGAAAACGAACCTACAAAATCTATGTTTTACGCTGATGTTTTAAAGTTTATTCAATTAAATAGCAATAATAAATAATGTTGCCACCACTAAAATCATTAAACAATAACTTATTTATTGTCGTTCTTTTTCACACTTAATTTATTGCTTTATCACTAATAATTATTAATTCATCATTCATTCATCAATCATCATTCTTAATAATATCTACCACATGCGAACTTGCACCAATCAAGTCTTGACGCATAGAGTTTTTGAAAGTGTATTGTTTAAACACTTCAAAATCTTCACAAGAAAGTTTGTTGATGTATGGTCTTATATAATCAGTGGCACCATCGGGTGAAAAAATGTATTCTCTTTTTAAGTTTGCAAGATTGTTATAGTTGTTGATGTCGTTTAATCTAACATAACTATATAAATCTTTTTCAGTTGAAATAATATTAAAATCTTTGTCAAGAGTGCCACTGTTTAAACATGCTCTTAAATTGTTATCCATAATTGCATGGCGAATAAAAGCATAATCTGCTAAAAGGTAGGCAACAAAAATATAGCCTCCTTTTTTTGTTATTCTTTTTGCCTCTGTTAGTGCTTTAACTTTATCTTCCTCGCTAAAAAGATGATATAACGGCCCCAAAAGAAGCGTAATATCAAAGCTTTCACTCTTTAATTTTTTTAAATTTAACGCATTGCCCAAAATGGCATTTATATTGCTATTTTTTTTTTTAAAACGCTTAAATTTTTCTTTACAAGTTCAACTGCTGTAACATCGTAGCCCATGTCAAAAAGTGCAAGGCTATACTTGCCAGTGCCCGCACCAATATCGGCAATTTTTGCTCCGTTTTTTAAAAATTTTTTTATGTGTTCCATGGTAACAAAAAATTCAACCTGCCCATGCCTGCTGTCAAGTCTTTTGTCCTCGTTAAATTTGTTGTAGTATTTTTCAATTTCGTTCATAACGCAAATTATATCAAATAAATTATGAATTGGCAAATTAGTTTGACTTTATGGCATTTGGTGGCGTATACTTTAACATGTTTTAATGGAGTTACTTATGAAAGAAAATATTTATAGAACACATAACTGTGGAGAATTAAGAATAGATAGCGTTGGCAAAACTGTTAAACTTGCAGGTTGGGTTAATTCAATAAGAAAACTTGGCGGAATTACATTTTTAACACTAAGAGACCATTTTGGAATAACTCAAGTAATTGTCAATGACGAAAATGACCTAAACGGAATATGCAAAGAATGCACAATTTCTGTATGCGGAGAAGTGGTAGAGCGTTCAAGCAAAAATCCAAACATGCCAACTGGAGATATAGAGGTTGTTGCATCAAAAATAACTTTGCTTGGCAAAAGTTTAAGCGTTTTGCCTTTTGAAATTGCCGATTCGCAAAACACAAAAGAAGATTTAAGATTAAAATATCGTTACTTAGACCTTAGAAATCCAGAAACACACAAAACAATCGTTTTAAGAGCAAATGTGCTAAATTGGGTTCGAAACAAACTTACTCAAATGGGTTTTTTAGAGGTTCAAACCCCAATTTTAACCTCATCTAGTCCTGAGGGCGCAAGAGACTATATTGTTCCAACAGTAAACGCTCCAGGCGAGTTTTATGCTTTGCCTCAAGCACCTCAACAATTTAAACAACTTTTAATGATTTCAGGCTTTGATAAATATTTCCAAGTTGCACCATGCTTTAGAAATGAAGCCGCAAGAGCAGACCGCTCACCAGGCGAGTTCTATCAAATTGACCTTGAAATGAGTTTTGCAACACAAGACGATGTAATGCAAGCATGTGAAGAATTTGTTTACGACTTTTTTAAAGAGTTCTCTAAAAAAGACATTATGCAGGCACCATTTGTTAGAATTCCATATAAAGAGGCAATGGAAAAATATTGCAGTGATAAACCTGACCTTAGAAACCCACTTGTTGTTCACGACTTAACAAATCTTTTCAAAAACACAGAATTTAATGCGTTTAAAGGCAAAACAATTAAAGCCATAGCAGTAAATGCAGGTGAAAAACCAAGACGTTTTTATGATGACCTAGGCAAAACAATTGTTGCATATGAGGGCAAAGGTCTTGCATGGGTAAAATATAATGACGGCGAATTTACAGGCAGTATTGCAAAATTTTTGACCGTAGAAAACAAAGATGACCTTGTTAAAGAATTTAATTTAACAGGCGGAGAAAGCATTTTCTTTATTGCTGACGAGAAAAAAATGGCAATAAAACTTGCAAATGTTTTAAGAATAGAACTTGGCAAGCAGTTAAACCTTGTAGACAAAAACAAAGTTGTGTTCTGCTGGATTTGTGACTTCCCATTCTTTGAAGAAAACGAAGAAACAGGAGCAATTGACTTTGCACATAACCCTTTCTCAATGCCTCAAGGCGGGCTAGAAAGTTTGGAAAACAAAAACCCATTCGATGTTGTAGCATATCAATATGACCTTGTTTGCAACGGCTATGAAACTCTAAGCGGTGCAGTGCGTAATCACCAAACCGACCTTATGGTTAAAGCGTTCGAAATGGCAGGCTACTCTAAAGAAGATGTAGAAACAAAATTCGGTGCTCTTTATAACGCGTTCCAATATGGCGCTCCACCTCACGCGGGCGGTGCTTTTGGTCTAGAAAGACTTTTAATGATTTTAACCGATAATGAATATATTAGAGATGTTATCGCGTTCCCTCTTAACAAAAATGCAAGAGACGTAATGATGGGGGCTCCAAGCAGAGTTTCAGAAAAACAACTAAAAGATGTTGGAATTGAAATTATAAAAAAAGATAATTAAAAAAAATAACAATTCCGCTAAAAAATATTTGCTTTAAAGTTTTTAAAAATGATAACATAAAGAAGAGGTAAATTATGTATAGTTTAAATGATGAAAAAATGTTGCCAGATATGTTTTTAGAAATGAGCGGTCTTTTCAATAAAGTTGCAACCGATATGTCAACTTTTAACGAGGCATTGCTTTTAGATAATAAAGAAGCAAAAGTTAAAAGCTTTTTTGAAAAATATTCCAATTTTCAAACAAACGGCTTGCAAATTTTTAAAACCGCAATTGGAGATTTGTGTGTAGGTTTAAAAGCACTCGGCAATAAATTTGGCTCACTTGGTGGTGCATCTTTTGAAC
>CAVISZ010000103.1:0-599 GCA_963645585.1 uncultured Eubacteriales bacterium | reverse complement strand
CTTTTGGCATCAACTAGCGAAAATATGATATCTTCAACTGGCGAATTTATTGGCTATATCAATTCATTTGTTGTTTCTTCTGAGCAAATTTTGCAAGAAAACGAGCAAAGCGTACAAATGTTCGCCGAACTTAATAGCACAGTAAATAACTATTTTAAAACAATGGTTCCACTTTTTAACGATTTAGCATCAAGCACAAAACACTTGTATGGTGATGCAAAAAATCGCTTGCAAGATAAGTTCGCTCAAAATGAATCTGCTCTTGTTAACTTTATTCACATGGCAAAAATTAAAATTGTGTCTGCACTTGCAAACATTATGGTTGGTATTTCTCTTGGATATAATTACTTTGCACCATTAATTGAAGTAAAACTTGAAAACATTAGCGATGTTCAACTTTTAAACGAACATGACGCGGTAGAAAATCAAAACGTACTTGAGTTTTTGTCAAAACTCTTAAACGGATTTGATGAAGCTTTGGCTCAAGCACAAAAGTTGTATCAATAAAAAACATTGTTGGTTTAATTGATATATCTGTTTAAAATATAAACTATAGGAAGTAAAATTTTGATAAATTCAAAATTTTGAAATTGTTTACA
>CAVISZ010000102.1:0-2770 GCA_963645585.1 uncultured Eubacteriales bacterium | reverse complement strand
ATGCAATATGTTTTATTGGAAAAGCGGAAAAATATTATTCTTTAAAAGATGGTGAATTTTGCAGTGCAAATTCAAAAAATATCGAATTTTTTGATAAAAATGGCAAAAAAATCGTGAAAAAGCCCCTTATTTTGAAAAATTTTGAAATTTCTAACTCAAAATTAAACTACCCTCATTTTATGATAAAAGAAATTTTGGAAATTCCTAGTGTGATAAATAGAATAATTTTTAACTACAAAGATAAAAAAATATTTGAAAAATTTAACAAAGAATTTATATCAAAATACAACAAAATTGTTTTGGTTGGATGTGGCACTGCATATCACGCATCACTAATGGGAGCAAAATATTTAGAGCAGTTTTCGCGCATAAATTGCAGTGCGGAAATTGCAAGCGAGTATAGATATTCTAATCCCATTATTGACAAAAAAACATTGTGCATTTTGGTTAGTCAAAGTGGTGAAACTGCCGACACTTTAGCGGTGCTTGACATGGCAAAAAAATGCGGTGCTACTACCCTTGCACTCACCAATGTTTTGTATAGCACACTTGCATCTAAAGCCCAACTTGTTTTGCCTGTTTGTGCAGGAACTGAAATTGCCGTTGCAAGCACCAAGGCATACTCTGCTCAAGTTTGCATTTTATACATGTTTGCAAAACATTTGCAAAACGAAATTTTTTCTAAAAAGTATGATTATTTTAAAGATATAAAACACATTGCAAACACTTTAAAAATTCCAGACAAGAACGAATTAAACGATTTGGTTTGCGACCTTGAAAATGTTAAAAATGTTTTCTTTATTGGAAGAAATTTTGACTATGTTACTGCACTAGAAGCAAGTTTAAAATTAAAAGAAATAACCTATATTTTTTCTGCAGAACACCCTGCAGGAGAACTTAAGCATGGCTTTTTGGCACTGATTGATTCTGAGTCAATTTTGTTTGCAATTGCAACAAAAAAAGAGCTTTTAGACAAAACTTTAAATGGTGCATTTGAAGCAAAATCTAGAGGTGCCAAGGTTGTGTTTGTTACGCAATTTGACTTGGAAAAAGAAACGCGTGACAAATTTTATAAGTTTATAAAACTGCCACCATACAAAGAAGATGTTATGCCTATTACATCAATAAGTTTGTTCCAAATGCTTGCATATTTAGTAAGTGTTAAAAAAGGACTTAACCCCGACCAACCCAGAAATTTAGCAAAAAGTGTTACGGTTGAATAAAAGTAAAAACACAAAAAAATAAATTATTTACGCAAATAGTGCGTAAATAATTTGTTTTTTTGTATTAAGGAACGAGAGAGGGTGAGTTTGTGCTTGCACAAAAACGCACTCGAAATCGTGACGACAATATATATAGTATTTAATGATTTTTCTAAATTTTTTCTAACTTTAGCAAGTTTGTGTTTGTCATGCTTGACGTTCCACCTGTAATAATTATGTTATCACCTGTCTTTAAATTAAACTTTTCTTGTGCCAATTCTTTTGCATTTTTAAACAAGTTATCAAGTGATTTATAATCTTTAACAAAAAGTGGGTCAACACCAAAATATAATGATAATTTATAAAACATATTTTTATCGGTTACAAGCCCTAAAATATCACATGGGGCATGAAAACGAGAGACTTGTTTTATTGTTTTACCAGATTTGCTACATGCCACAATTGCTTTTGAGTTTGTATCTATTGAAAGTCTACAACACGCACGACAAACTGCGTCTAGGTTGTGATTTTCTTTTACTTGCATCTCTTCAAAACGATTTGCATATTTGATATTTTTTTCTGTTTCAACAGAAATTTTTGCCATTGTTTGAACTGCATTTATTGGGAATTTGCCCATAGCGGTTTCACCCGATAGCATAACCGCTGACGAACCATCATAAACTGCGTTTGCAACATCGCTTGTTTCGGCTCTTGTTGGACGAGGACTTGAAATCATGCTTTCTAGCATTTCAGTTGCAGTTATTACAATTTTGCCTGCATTTAAACATTTTTTGATTAAATATTTTTGAATTGATGGCAGTTTTTCTTGTTCTACCTCAACGCCCAAATCTCCACGAGCGACCATTAAACCGTCTGCAATTTCTAAGATGCTTTCTGCATTGTCAATGCCTGTTTGGTTTTCTATTTTTGCAATTATTTCTATATTTTGACCACCGTTTGCATCTAAAAGTTTTCTAACATCTTTTACATCGTTTTGGCACGAAACAAACGAACATGCGACAAAATCAACTCCGTTTTTTATGCCAAGTATAATATCATGTTTGTCTTGCTCAGAAATATATTTGCCTTTAAAGGCTTTTTTAGGGAAATTCATGCTTTTGTTGTTAGATAGTTCACCACCTGAAACAACCTCACAAACAACATTTGCACCACTTACCTTTTTGACCTTAAATACCAAAAGACCATTGCTAACCAAAATTGTGTCACCAACTGAAATTTCTTTGGCTAGATTTTTGTAATTTACAGAAACCATATTAGCAGTGCCAACAACATCTTTTGTTGTGAAGGTAAATTCGTCACCAACATTTAAAAATATTTTTCCATCTTTAAACGTTTTAATTCTATACTCAGGACCTTTTGTATCGAGCATTATTCCAAGAGGTGCGTTTAGTTTGGTTCTAACCTTTTTTAATAGGTTGATTGTTTTTTCGTGTTGTTCATCATCGCCATGCGAAAAATTTACGCGAGCAACATTCATGCCTGCATTAATCATTTTTTCTAAGATGTCCTCTTGCATGCAAGATGGACCAATTGTGCATATTATTTTT
>CAVISZ010000101.1:0-7642 GCA_963645585.1 uncultured Eubacteriales bacterium | reverse complement strand
GGCGAAATGGTTGATGTTGACGGAGTTTGTGGAGGATACAATTTACAGTGGGCGTGGACTAGCGGAAAAATTGTTGGTGAGAGTTTATGAAATTAATAACAGAAGTAAAATTGAAAATTGATTATAAAGAAAGCGATATTTTGCAAGAAACAGCAAAAAAAGCAAAAATTAATCCAAGTTTTATAAAAAAATATGAAATTGTTAAAATGGGCATAGATGCACGCAAAAAACCAAATTTGTTTTATGTGTTAAATGTCGCTATTCAAGTAGAGTCAAAAGCAGTTAAATTTTTAAAAAATTTCCCCGATATTGAAATTGATCACAAAGGCTTAAATTACAAAAAAATTGAGAGCAATAATCTTCCTCCCGTTGTTGTAGGATTTGGTCCAAGCGGAATGTTTTGTGCTCTCGCACTTGCCATGGCTGGGTTAAATCCTATTGTTTTGGAACAAGGAAAAGATGTTGACTCAAGACAAAAAGATGTGGAAAATTTTTGGAATAATGGGACATTAAATGAGCACTCTAATGTTCAGTTTGGAGAGGGTGGTGCAGGCACTTTTAGTGACGGCAAATTAAACACCACTTTAAACAATTTTTATTGCAAAAAAGTTGTAAATGAATTTATTTTAAATGGTGCACCAAATGAAATATTTTACAAAAATAAGGCACACATTGGAACCGATAATTTAAGGGTTATTGTTAAAAATATTCGAGAAAAAATTAAAAAATTGGGCGGAAAAGTTATTTTTAATGCAAAATTTATGAATTTTGATGCTCAAAATGCACAAATTACTAATGTACACTATTGCGATGTCGCAACAGGAAAAGCAAACACCATTAAAACAAATTGCTTAATTTTGGCAATTGGTCATAGTGCGTTTGACACTTTTAAATTATTAAAACAAAAAGACATTGCAATGCAGAAAAAACCTTTTGCAATTGGTGTAAGAATTGAACAACCGCAAAGCGTTATCAATTTTGCTCAATATGGAATTTCAAAAAGTCCATATTTGCCAAGTGCAGACTACAAACTTGTTGAGCATCTTTCAAATGGCAGAAGTGTGTTTACATTTTGCATGTGCCCAGGTGGAAGTGTTGTTTGTTCGTCTAGCGAAAAAAATTCTATTGTGACCAATGGAATGAGTAATTTTGCAAGAGATGAAAACAACGCAAATTCGGCACTGCTTGTTAATGTTACGCCACAAGATTTTGAAGGTGACATTTTGTCAGGTTTCGAACTTCAACACAAAATAGAAAAAATGGCGTTTGACATTGCTGGCAAAAATTATAACGCACCTGCGCAAAGCGTTGGCGAGTTTTTAAATGCAAAAGCGTGCGAGCACATAAAATCATCATACAAACCAAACATTACAATTTGTGATATTTCTAAATGCTTGCCAAGTTTTGTGGTGGAAAGTTTAAAACTTGCTTTGCCTTTGTTTGATAAAAAAATTAAAGGCTTTGCAAATCCAGAAAATTTGCTTATTGCTCCCGAAACAAGGTCTAGTTGTCCTGTTCAATTTGTAAGAGACCAAAATTTTGTTTGTACCTTGCAAGGACTTTATGCGTGCGGTGAGGGCGCAGGTTTTGCTGGAGGAATTGTTAGCAGTGCCGTTGACGGCATTAAATGTGCAGAAAAAATTATGGAAAAATATTCAATAAATTAATTAAAAATTGCATTACAAAAATGTTAAAATGCAAAAAATTAGATTAAATGCCCTTAGTATTATTTCCACAAATTAAAAAATATTTTTTTAAACATTAAAATTGGTTGAATTATTTTAGCGAATATTATACAATTAATTATAAAAATGTTTTTTGCCTTGGAGAACAAATGGAAAAAAATAAAAAATTTAAATTTTCAAAAATTATTTATTTGACGGCAATATTGTGCATTGCCATAATTTTTTCTGCTATTTTTATAATAAAAAAAGGCACAAATGTATACGCTGATAATTTAAATAATTTATCAAGAAATTATGTTGCAAATAGTTACATTTTTGATGAAGAAGTGCAACCTCAAAACACAGATGATAATTTTAAAGAAAACAATGACGAGGTTATTTATGGCAAAACACCAGTAGATGTTTCGGGCAGAAGCACTTACTGCATGCGTGATGATTATTTGCTTTACACTCAAGACCAAGCATCCAATGGTCTTTGTTGGGCGTTTTCTTCTAGTTGTGCACTTGGCACAACAATGATGCTTGCAACTGGACAATATTATGATGTTTCTGAGGCATGGATTGGTCTTGCCTACAAAATGTATAACACAACTTATGTTTATGGCGATGCTGGAAACGAGAACTATTTTAACGCCGCTATTCAAAATTATGGCATTGTTCTTGAATCAGATTTAACTTACGAAAATTCATTTTTAATTAGTAATGATAATTATAAAGAATATTTTAATTTTTATAAAAAATATGCACAAAAAGGCATTGTAAACAATTTGGTAACTGCTTCTTATAGTTTGGTTACAAATAAATCTGCAATTAAAAATCACATATACAATTATGGTGCTTTGTCTTTGGGCACAAAGTGGTATCAAGACGGCACATCAAACGGAATAAAAGAACTTTCTGACTATTCTTATAAATATCCAAGCAGATGTGATTCTACAACAAAAACTGGTCACGCAATTGCGGTTATTGGCTGGGACGATAACATTCAAGTTACCTATAACGGAACAACATATACTGGTGCATGGATATGTTTAAATTCGTGGGGCAATGACTCGGGCTCAGATGGTGCGTTTTATATATTCTATAACGACACCGATGTTTATGGCACGGTTCATGGCTACAAATATGTTGACAACACTTCCGACTTCTATTGCCAAGCAGAAATAAAAGAAGGCACAGGCAATACAGTTAAAACCACTTTTGCGGGCAAGCACACTGCATCTACAACTGCAGACGATGTTGCTTCAAAAAACACCTTGCAAAAAAATATATATGACAATCAAGATATTGATATTACATACAACTATAAATTGTCTCCAAACACAAAAATTGATAGCGTTGACATCTATAGAAAATATGAAGTTTTAACTTACGATTTTAAAACAACAATTGATGAAGATAATCAAACAATAAGGGTTCAATTAAAAGACGGTGCCTCTTTAAGATATGGTCCATTAAAGGTTGTAATTAAATATTCAAATGACACCGAATCAGATGAACTTTATAACCCAATTTATGTTGTTAGTTTTAATGAGTGCACTTCGGTTATTGTTACAAGTTTTTCTAGTAGCGGTGATTACACCAATAATGGCTATTATAGATACTTTAACACATATAATAACACGAACACCTTGATTACCTTAGCTACAACAAAAACCAAGGGAACATTTTATGTGCATTTTTATGGCGCAACATATTGTAATTCCACTCTTGATCGCAATGTGATGAATATAGACTTTTCAAACTTGAGTGAAGAAAATAATACTTATTCAGTAATTGTTAATTTTGCTGCTGGGCGTAGTTATGTGGTTTCGGTAGTGTACTCTCAAAGTGCAACAACTAATCCATTTGTTGATGTTTATTACGACACAAATGGTGGTACAACATATAACTATATAGATAAATTGGTGGTTAATAAAACTGACGGTGCAAAATTAATTACCCCTAGCAAAGAAGGTTTTGTTTTCTCTGGTTGGTATTATGATTCTAGCCTTTTAGAACCAGTAACCGATAACACGCTTAACTATTTAAAAGTTTCAAAATTGTCTTCATCTCCAATACTTTACGCAACCTCATATTACAAAAACTATCTTGCAGGTTCAAGTTATGTGTTCTTGTACGCAAAATGGTCTGTAAAATCACTCTCTGCAGTGGCAATTCAGTCTGAGTTTGACACACAGGTTGTAAACAAACAATTTACTTTAAATGTAAATTTTGAACACGAACTTAAAGATTATGTCATTATTCAAAGCGTTGAGTGGTACAAAGATAACGCTTTGATTGAAACAACAACAACGCTTTCGTTGCCTCAAACAATTTCTAGCGTTGGTTGCTACGATTATTACGCAGTTATAAATGCAAGTTTGTTTGATGAGCAAATAAGTGGAACATCTGAGGTGTTTAAAGTTGTTGTGTTAACAGAGTTTAACAGTAAACCAACATACACCAATGGCGTGTTCATGTGGAACGAGGTTGCGGGAATAACATCTTATAGTGTTACATTCTACTTGAATGATGTTGCAATTAATACGCCAGTTGATACAACTAGCAACCAAGTTAATTTAAGAGACAACATAACAATCTCAAGCGCAGGTAAATATAAGGTTGGTGTTAAAGCAGTTATTGCTGTAGACGGCAACAATTATCTCACTCAAGAAGTTTATTCTGACGATGTTGTATTTTATGAGGTTTCATTTGTTACTTACGCAAACAGTGTAGATAATGTTTACGCAGAAGAGGACACTATTTTAACAGGTTTGCCTTCTAGCACAGATTTAACCAAAACAGGCTACATTTTTGATAAATGGTATTTGGACGCAGACAGAACAACAATGTTTGTGCCTGACCAATCTCCATTAAAAGAAAACATTGTGTTATATGCTAATTGGAACATGCAAGACATTGAAATTCCAAATGTAGAAAATATAGTAAAAGATTATGACGAAAATGTGGAAACTTTAACAGTTAATCCAACTCATGCAAGCGGTCTTACAAACTTTGTTTATAAATGGTTCTATAAAGCAGAAGGTGCTGACTACTCAGAACTCTTTAAAAATGAAAATAGCATTAGAATTACAAGAGCAAGCGAAAGCGGAACATATTATTGTTTGGTCTCTTTAACAGATGATGATGGCTTTAGTGTTGAAACAAAATCTAACTATATTTTGGTTGACATCACAAAAGCACCAACTACTTTAAATGTAGATGGAGTAAAAACAGAGTACACCTTTAGTGGCAAAGAATTTACATTAAACACTGGTGCAGTTGTTGAGCGTCAAGACGGAACACAAGTTTCTGACATGATTATATCTTACGAAATTCAAGAGCAGTCAAAACGTACTGATGTTAATAAATTTATGTATGTTCCTGAGGACGGTTATTTAACACTTGTTATCACATCTTTAGGAAATGACAACTATGCGGGAAGCACAACATCAATTAGAATAGACATATTAAAAGCGGACTCCAAACTTGTAATCGACAAGGCTTGCCAATTCTTTAAATACACTGGCGAATTCCAAATGCCAGAATACAAAATTGAAAACACTGAGCAAACCGCAGTTGCAATGTCAAAACCTGTTGATGTTGGTGAAAACTATCCTGTAACTTTGTATGTTGCTGAGTCAGATAACTACAAAGCCACTGAATCGGTTGTTTATGTAACCATTAACCCTGCAAACATTTATGTTAGAGCAAACGATGTTATTGGTTTCTTGTTCCTTGGGCAAAAAGAATTAACATACACAATCATTGAAGGACAAATTTATGGCGATGACGAATTGAACATAACCTTAAACACCAATGTAAATACTAACAAAATTGGCAACTATAAAATAACATTGTCTTGGGATAACAAAAACTATGATATTGCAGTTATTGAGGGCAAATACACAATCACTGCTTTGCCATATTATGGCGGTCTTGCAGTTTTGGGCTTTATTTTGTGGTTTGTGCTTAAAGCACTTTCAAAACGTCACTTCCAATACGATTTTGAAACAAATGGCGGAAGCATTGTAAGCCCAATAGATACAAAAGATAAAAAGCTTTTAAAACTTGACACTCCAACAAAAGACGGCTATAAATTTGTTGGCTGGTATAAAGATATGGAGCTAACCAAACCTTTTAAAAATAACTTTAAAAAGTCAAAAGGCAAAGTTTTGTATGCAAAATGGGTTAAAGATGACAGTGCGGTTACAATGTCCGAAGAGTTGAAATCGGCACAAAACATTGTTGACCAAATTCAAGAAATTTTAAATCCTAAAACCGAAGTTAAAGAGCAAATGGTTGAAAAAGTAGAAGATACAAAACCAAAAGAGAAAACTGAGGACGAAAAAATGCAAGAACTTATCAATTCTCTTCAAACCAGCGAACAAACAGTAAGCAATGAAGAAATGGATAAATTCATTAAAAAAATTACTGATAAATAAAATCAAAAACAGAGCATAATAAAATAAAATGCTCTGTTTTTTATGTTAGTTGTTTTTGTTTGTTTTTAAAAAGCATAAAAATGTCAATATTTTACACTATGAAAAAGTATATTTTATTTCCATGCGTTTATGGCGTTATGTCGGTTACAAATGGCAAAAGAATTGTGGCAAAAGTGCAAAATAACGGCAGAATATCAATTTTAACAGAGCAAAACAAAACCAAATTAAATATTTTAAACAAATTTTTAATTAGGGGCATTGCTTTTTTGTTTATTGGAATTTATAACACATTTTTGGGGATAAATTATAACTTAGAAAGTATGGAACTAAAAGGTGTTGATAGAGCATCAAAAAGTTTAAATGTATCTAAAGAAAGTATTGCGTCTTTTGTAATTTTAATATTGTCTTTGTTTTTAGCGTGCTTTTTAATAGGTTTTGTGCCAATAAAACTCAGTTATTACTTAAGCCCCAAAAACTTCAATGTGGTGTTAAAGCGAATTATTATTGCAATTGTTAAATTTGTAATCATTTATCTAATTTTGCTTGCCTTAAGATTTATGCCAACTTTTAAAAATTATTATGGATTTAACAGTGCAATAAACAATAAACAAAAACAAATGGGCGAGGTGAATTTTTTAACATATTTTGTTAGCAGTGTTATGCTAAGCACTTTTTTCTTAGCGTTTTTTGGACTCGTTGCTAACTCGTGGTATTTTATATTCATTAACCTTTTTGTAAGTTTGTTTGTATTTGCAATTAATTATGAGTTGTATTTAGAAATTCAAAAAATTGGTTGGCTTAGCAAAATTTTTTATCCGATATATTTTTTAACTTTACAAAAACCTTCGCCTTTGCAAGAAAAATGTGTTAATATAGTGTTGAGTGAGTTAGAACTAACAAACTCTAAAAGGGATAAAATGCAAGAAGAAAAGTCCGAAAACACAATATCTTTCAGTGAGGCGTATGTCCAAGCCAAAGAAATTTTAGAAAAGGCTAACAAGTTTGAAAAAAGCGACTTAGACTATATTTTTGCCGAGGTTTTAAACAAAAGCAGAGCACAAATTAGACTTGTTAAAAATATTTCCATGTCCGATTTTAAAAAAATTGAACAAATTGCAAAAAGGCGTGCAAGTGGCGAACCAATTACAAAAATCTTTGGGCATGCCAACTTTTATGGCTTAGACTTTATTGTCACAAAAGATGTGCTATCTCCAAGAATGGATACCGAACGCTTGGTGGAAACCGTTCTAAATGACTTAAAACCAAAGCAAAGCGTGTTAGATATTGGCACTGGTTCGGGGGCAATTGCTGTGTCTATTGCAAAAAACAGCACTTGCAAAGTAACCGCAGTGGATATTTCAAAAAGTGCGTTAGACGTTGCAAGACAAAACGCAAAAAATAACAATGTTAAAATCAACTTTGTGCAATCCGATTTGTTTTCGGGGCTTGGCAGATTTGCTAAATTTGATGTTATTGTGTCTAACCCGCCATATATTCCGTCAAACGATGTAGATACGCTAGACGAAGAGG
>CAVISZ010000100.1:4723-9642 GCA_963645585.1 uncultured Eubacteriales bacterium | reverse complement strand
GTATGCAATGCTTTATTTGAATTAACTCACACTTTAAAAGCGAGCAACAACCAAAAGCAAGCACAAAATCACCGCTTTACATACTTAAAAGTGAATTATAGACATCTATATGGTTTACAAGTCTATAAACCCGCAATAAAGCCAAGCGATAGATTTTGACACCGTATTTTTACTGTTTATATTATTATATTACTTAGCTTTATAATGGCTTTTTCTTAAAAAGCAATTTGTACCTAATTTATCGGTTTTAATTTAAAACATTACGATTTTTAATAAAAAGCGTTATAATTGCCACACACTATAAATAAAAGATGACTAGAATGTAGCTTTAAAATGTTTCACGTGAAACAAAAACGACTTTTAAAATAGCAAAAATAAAATAGCACTCATAAAAAAGTGCTATTTTTTAGTTTATTAAACCATATTTCAACAAGAAAAGAGTTAATATTAAATATTTTTAACTTATTATGCTTTACGTTTATTAAATTCGCTCAACTCTTTTAAAGTAAGTTTTTTAGTGCGAAGTAGCTCAATCATTTCAGATATTCTATCTAAATCATCTCTTGAATAGTAGTCAATATAAATTCTACCCTTTTTATCATTACCAATAACGCTTACTTTTGTTGCAAATGTTCTTTGCATTTCATTTACAAGCTCTTTAAGCTCAATACTTGGCTCCAATGGTTCTTTTTTAGTTGCGTCCTTTGGCTTTAATATGTTTTTAACCGCTTTTTCAAGGTCGCGAACGGTCATTTTGTTATCACATGCAGACATTGCAAGTTTAATTTGAGTATTAAAGTCTTGCACAGGAACCAAACATCTTGCATGACCTGCAGACAACTTGCCATTTTCTACCATACTAATAACTTCTGGACACAAAGCAAGAAGTCTTAATGTATTTGCGATGTTTGGTCTAGAAACACCTATTCTTTCACTCACCGCTTCTTGAGTCATTTTATATTCGTCCATTAATTGACGAATGGCGCGTGCCGATTCTATTGGATTTAAATCTTCGCGCTGTAAGTTTTCAATAATTGAGATTTCTTTAATTTGTTTTTGTGAATAATCTTTAATAATGCAAGGTACTTTATCAAGCCCCGCAATTTTAGATGCTCTGTAACGTCTTTCACCAGCTATAATCATATAAGTGCCGTCTTTATTATCATTTACAACGAGCGGTTGTATAATTCCATGCACTTTTATTGATGACGCAAGCTCATTTAACGCAGTTTCATCAAAGTTTTTTCTTGGTTGGTTAGGATTTGCAAACAATTTGCCAATCTCTATCTCATTAGATGAAGCGTTATTTGCAGTTTTTACGCTCTCATCATAGTCATCGTATGCAGATAGAAGTGCTCCCAAACCTTTTCCAAGACCCATTTTTTTTGTTGCCATATTACTTTTTCTCCTTTAAACTTCTTTTGTTATTTTTCTTATAAACTACACCATTTCTATCTAAAAACTCGTACGCAAGTTCTAAATATGCGTTAGCACCCTTAGAATTGATATCGTATGTAGCAATTGTTTCTCCATGACTTGGAGCCTCTGCAAGCCTTATATTTCTTGGAATATACGTTTCAAATACCTTATTTCCAAAAAACTTATTGATTTCTGCAGACACCTGTGCGACCAAATTAGAACGATTATCTTTCATTGTCATCACAACACCTTCTATTTGCAAGCCAGGGTTTAAATGGTGTATTATTAATCTTATTGTATTCATCAACTGCGTTAAGCCCTCTAAGGCAAAAAACTCACATTGAATTGGAATAATAACCGAATTTGATGCAGTTAAAGCATTAACAGTAAGCAAACCCAATGATGGAGGACAATCTATCATAATAAAATCATATTTGTCCGCTATTTTGTCTAAAATACCTTTAACAACATGCTCTCTTGACTGCATTTGTACCAAATCTATCTCGGCACCAGCCAAATCTACAGTGGCAGGTATAATATCTAGGTTCTCAAGATTTGTTTTTTGAATTGCCTCTTCAATATAGCATTCTTTACTAATTAAGTTATACATGGTTTTTGTCTTTTTACTCTTTTCTATACCCACGCCACTCGAAGCATTGCCTTGTGGGTCCATATCAACCAATAAAACCTTTTGCCCTAGCATTGAAATAAATGCAGAAAGATTAACACATGTTGTTGTTTTGCCTACACCACCTTTTTGGTTGGCAAAAGCAATAATTTTCCCCATATTACCTCCTTGTTTGTAGTATAACATATCTTTTTTAATTTGTGAATAATAAAAACAAAAATCAATGTTTCACGTGAAACATTTTTTGTTGAACAGACATTTGACTGCTATATTTAAGGTATCACAATAAAATAATCAAATCATCTCTCATTAAAATAACCATATCAAATATATATTGAGAGGTTAAGATAAAATGATAAGCTTTATAGCAAATTTAACAGATTTATTTAAGCAATCATAATTAAAGAATAAGTTAGTTAATAACCTTTAAAAAAGGCATTAAATAGATAAAAAGGTTGTGCACTATCAATAAAAATATAGGTAAAAAGCCTTTACATTGCATTACGCAAAATAATATTAACAATAATTAATCAATTTAGCATTAAGAACAAGATTTAACAGCAAACAAGAATATTTGCCATAAAAAACAAACAGACACATTCCAAATAAAAAACACACATCATTTCCCGTACCACTAAAAAACACAGCAAGCACGCAAGCACATAAATATCAAACATATAGATGTTACATAATTAGAAATTTTGTTTACTTTTTCTAGCAAATAGTGTATAATGACATTAATTATGGAATTACAAGGCACAATTGAGGAAATTATTTTTAGAAATGAAGAAAACGGCTATACAGTGGCCGTTCTTTCTCATAATGAAAATGGTTTTGACGATTATACAACAATTGTGGGCACGCTTGGCGATGCAAAAGTAGGTCAATGCTTAAAACTAGAAGGAAAAATCATAAATTCTAAATATGGCGAGCAATTTAGCTTTAATAATGCCGAAATTATATACCCAAGCACACTAAATGGCATAAAAAAATACCTTTCTAGTGGGCTTATTAAAGGTATTGGTCCTGTAACTGCGGGCATTATTGTAAACACCTTTGGCAAAGACACACTGACAATAATTGAATATAGCCCCGAAAAATTAGCAAAAATTAAAGGAATTAGCAAAAAAAAGGCAATAATGATATCAGAAGCCTTTAACGACATCAAAAAAATGCAAAATTCTGTAATGTTTTTGCAGGACTACAACATAACAACAAATCTTGCTATAAAAATTTATAACGAATATGGCGAAAAAACAATTGATTATGTAAAAACAAACCCATACAGGCTTGTTGAAGATATTGACGGTGTAGGCTTTTTAACCGCCGACAACATAGCAAAAAGCATGGGCATTGCGTCAAATTCCGAGTTTAGAATTAGAGCAGGAATTATACATACATTATCAGACAATAGCGAAAAAACGGGCAATACTTTTATATATAAAGACCAGCTAAACACCGCATTAAGTGAACTTTTAGGGTTAAATTTAGAGTCCAATATTGATAAATTTTCCGAAGCGCTAGAAAATATGGGCTACGATAAGACCATTTCTATGTTTAGAGCAAAAAACGGCAGAGAAGTTATCATGCTAACAAAAATGTATTTTACAGAAAGTTCTACTGCACAAAAATTAGCACTTTTAACCATTACCGCAAAAAGTTCCAACGCAGACTATTCTTCCGCTATAGACTTTTTTGAAAAAATAAACAAAATAACATTTGATAAGCAACAAAAAGAGGCAATAGAAAACTCATTAAAATCAGGCGTTAGTGTTATCACAGGCGGACCTGGAACAGGAAAAACTACAATAATTAAGTGCATTTTAAGCATTTTAGAGCAAAATAACAACAAGGTTTTGCTTTTAGCGCCAACAGGCAGGGCAAGCAAGCGTTTAAGCGAAAGCACGGGCAGAGAAGCAAAAACCATACACCGTGGACTTGAAATAAATTTTAAAGGCACCAACTCAAAATTTGTATATAACGAACAAAATCAGTTGAATGTGAACGCCGTTATAGTTGACGAGGTTTCTATGGTTGATGTAATGCTTATGAATTCGCTTCTTAAAGCATTGCCTAGCGACTGCAAACTAATTTTAGTTGGAGATAAAGACCAGCTCCCAAGTGTTGGCGCTGGCAATGTTTTGGGCGATATTTTAGACAGCAATTTAATTAAAGTGTCATATTTAACCAAAATTTTTAGGCAAGACGAAAAAAGCCTTATTGTATCAAACGCACACCTTATAAATGATGGCGAAATGCCAGTTATAGACAATTCATCTAAAGATTTCTTTTTTGAATCACATGACGAACCTGCCGAAATTAAAGACTCAATTATTGGGCTTGTTACAAAGCGCATACCAAATTTTGCAAAAATTGACACCAACAAAATTCAAGTTTTAGCACCATTAAAGGCAGGCGCAAGCGGAACCATCAATTTAAATACAAGTTTGCAAGAAAAATTGAACCCTAGCCAACACACAAAGCACGAATTAATTGTTGGCAAAACAATTTTTAGAGAGGGTGACAAGGTAATGCAAACAACCAACAATTATGATTTGTCTTGGACAAAAACCACAAATTTGCTTACCGAAGAGGGCAGTGGCGTATTTAATGGCGACATTGGCTACATTCACAAAATACATCCTGGCTCGGGCGAGACCGAAGTTTGGTTTGAGGACGGCAGAATTTGCACCTATGCACGAACCGACATTGGCGAGTTAAGCCTTGCATATGCAATTACCATACACAAAAGCCAGGGCAGTGAGTTTGATATTGTTGTAATTCCAATCATTGCAGGTCCTGCGATAATATTAAACAGAAATTTAATTTACACCGCAATTACGCGTGCAAAAAAGATGGTTGTGCTTGTTGG
>CAVISZ010000100.1:0-4713 GCA_963645585.1 uncultured Eubacteriales bacterium | reverse complement strand
ACTTAAAATTATGCCAAAAACACAAATTTTAAGTGTTTTTTCATGATTTTTCTTATTTTTTCTAATTTCTCTTTATTTTTCTTTTTATATAATTTCGCCTTGGAAGTTTTATCAAAGTGCACTGAGAGTTCTATAAAATGCACTGAAGATATAGTTTTTAGTCAAAAATTTTTCTATTATCCAATATAACTTGTTTAGAGTAACAATGCCTTTCTGCCCCCACAAAAACCTTTAACAGCACAATAGCCATATTTACCATAAACAGTTTTTATTATTGATTATTTTTGGACGACTCATCGTCATCACCAGTAAACAAGTCCTCTATTATATCAATAGGTGGATGTGCTAAAAGTTGCTTTTTGCATTCGGTCATCAATTTTTCAAACATTTCGTTATAGTTTCCCTCATACTGAAAAGCAGCAACTTGTTCATGTCCGCCACCGCCAAGAGCAGTTGCTATTTCTGCAACATTTATATTATTTTTGCCTCTTAAACTTACACTAAACGTGTTATCATCTTGCCTTATTAGCAAAATTGCAATATCAACACCTTTTATTTCAATGCCATGATTGACAATGCCCAATGTATCATCTTTATTTGCATCGCAGGTTGTTAAATTCTCTTTGCTGAGTTTCATTAATGCAATTCGGTCATTTGCGTAAAATTTTAGAGACTCCAACGCCTTTTTCAATAAATAGGCTTTTGATTTTGTGTTATTTTTGAAAAAATGCTCATTTAACGCGTCCAAATTAATTCCGCGTTCCATCATGTCTGAAATTACCTTGTGTGTTCTTGTAGTGATTGTTCCTTGAGTTAAGTTATTTGTGTCAGTAATAATTCCCGAATACACCAAAGTACAAACATCATCAGGAATAACAAAGCCTTTTGCTTTTGCAAACAAATATAGCCCCTCACAGGTTGATGAAGTTTTTAAAACCAAGTTGTTATCCGCAAAATTTTCATTGGTAACATGGTGGTCAAAGTTTATTCTGTTTGCACATGATTGATACAAATCTGCCCACTTGCCAAGTCTTGACAAACTTGCAGTGTCTAGCGCAATGCCCAAATCATAGTTGTGGCAACGTTGTAAGTTATGCACAACACCCTTAATTATGACAGAATTGACATCGCCAATTTCTGTGTAATCAAAAAATATATCTATAATTTTATCGCAATCGGTAATATTGTATTTTATAAGTTTTTTAAGTGCCACCGCCGAAGCAAGTGCGTCAGCGTCTGGGTCAACATGCGAAAAAATTGCAATGTTATTGCTCTTTTTTATGTCGTCAAAGCACTTATTCAAAGACCTCATATTAGCCCCCTTTTAAAACGAAAACTTTTTCTAGTTTAACACATTTTTTACTAATTGTCAATTTTTGTATATTTACTAACACTTTTGCCAATCACACGGCAAATATATATGTGTTAATTTTAGATTGTTTTATTGCCACAACATAAAAACAGCAACATTCAAATAAAATTTGACCAATTTTAACTTTACAAAAACCTATTATTTAAAGAGTAATTGCAAAAAGCCAACTTTTGACACAAAAAAATATTGACAAACACGTATTATTATTCTATAATCAAATCATACTAATTTAGTAGGAATTAAAAAGGAGACATTTATGATATATTTAGACAATGCGGGAACAACAAAAGTTTCTAAGCATGTATTAGAAGCAATGCAACCTTTTTTTGACAATATATATGGCAACGCAAGCAGTTTGCACACTGCGGGGCAAATTGCCAAAGAGCATGTAGAAAACGCTCGCGGAATTATTGCAAAGTGCATTAACGCCAATTCTGATGAAATTTATTTTACATCAGGCGGAAGCGAAAGTGACAACTGGGCAATAACAAGCATTGCCAAATATGGCGCATTAAAAGGCAAAAAACACATTATTACTTCTGCCATAGAGCATCATGCAGTTTTGCACCCTCTTGACGAACTTAAAAAGCAAGGTTTTGAAGTAACCTACTTACCAGTTTATGAAAATGGCATTGTAAAAGTTGAAGATTTAAAAAAGGCGATAAGACAAGACACAATCTTGGTTACAATAATGTTTGCAAATAACGAAATTGGCACAATTCAACCAATTGAAGAAATTGGCAAAGTTTGCCACGAAAACGGAATTATTTTCCACACAGACGCAGTTCAAGCAGTAGGACATTTGCCAATTGACGTAAAAAAGATGAATATTGACATGCTTTCTATGTCAGGTCACAAATTCCATGCTCCAAAAGGCGTTGGCGCTTTGTTCTGCAAAAAAGGAGTTCCACTTTTTAACTTTGTTCATGGTGGAGCACAAGAGCGAAACAAACGTGCAGGAACAGAAAACGTTGCAGGAATTGTTGGCATGGCAACTGCACTTTCTGACGCAGTTGAAGAAATGCCAGAAACAACAAAAAGAGAAAAATATCTTCGTGATAAACTTTTCTCTGAACTTTCAAAAATTCCTCATAGCAAAATTAACGGTGATGTAAACAATCGTTTGCCTAACAATTTTAATATGAGTTTTGAAGGCATTGAGGGCGAGAGTTTGTTGCTTCTTTTAGATGAAAAAGGCATTTGTGCGTCAAGCGGTTCAGCCTGCACAAGCGGTTCGCTTGACCCAAGTCATGTTTTGCTTGCAATTGGACTTATTCATGAAGTTGCTCACGGAAGTTTACGCTTAACATTATCAAAATACACAACCGAGGAAGAAATTGATGCAACAATCAAAGCAGTTCCCGAAGTTGTTGAAGTTTTAAGAAAAATGAGCCCTGTTTGGGACGAATTAGAAAAAGGAGAAAGAAAACATGCTATATAGTGAAAAAGTTATGGACCATTTTAGAAACCCTCGCAATGTGGGCGAAATGCCAGACGCAGACGGAATTGGCGAAGTTGGCAATGCAAAATGTGGCGATATTATGAGAATGTACATCAAAGTTGACAAAGACACTCAAGTTATCACCGATGTTAAATTTATGACATTTGGCTGTGGCAGTGCAATTGCAACTTCTTCTATTGCCACTGAAATGATAAAAGGTCAACCAATTTCTAAAGCATTAGAGTTGTCTAACAAAGCGGTTGTAGAAGCCCTTGGCGGACTTCCTGCTCACAAAATTCACTGCTCAGTTTTGGCAGAAGAGGCAGTTAAAGCCGCCGTTAAAGACTATTACGACAAAAACGGAATAGACTACGACAAAGAATGCTACGCAAAAGGCAATTGCCCTTGCATGCACGAACATGACCACCACGAAGAATAATTTTTAACAAAAATAGCACGGCAAATTTAAAGCCGTGTTTTTTTATTTGTGAGTTTACGCTAAAAAAAGTAACTTTTTGATGATTATATCTGTCTGTTATCACTATTCTACTAGACGCATACTTTAATTTTGTAAAAAATGTTTACAATTTTGTACAAAAGTGATATAATAGTGCTCAAAGGGTCTTAAAAAGCAAATGAAAAGTATATTAATAGTTGATGTCCAAAACGGATATTTAGGAAAACAACATAATTTATTTTTAGCAAACTTGAATTCGTATTTACAACAAAACAAGTTTGATTTTGTTATTTACACAAGATTTGTAACCACCCACGAAGGCAAATCTTACAAAAACATTAGATGGTTTGGTCTTTATGATAAAGAAGAGAAAAAATTAGCTATTAAAAAACTTCCTGGTAGCGTTATGTTTAATAAAAAATGTCACGGGTTAACTCCCGCCATATTAAAATACATCACAGAAAACGACATTAATGAAATCGAACTTTGTGGCATAGATAATCAAGGCAATATAAGTTTGATTGCAGACACTCTATCTCATAATGGCATAAAAGTTCATTTGCTTAATAGCATGATTGCAAAAAGTGATTTGCAACTTGCCAAGTTGCCTGACGAATATAGCCTTTATTTAATAACCTCACTTTTTGGTTTTTATGTGGGCGACATTATGGCAAACAACAAAACCCAATTCTCGGACGAAACAATTTTATCATTTGCCATTTTACAATGGCTATTAAATGGCGAGCATACTGCATCAAAGCTTCAACAAGTTATTGTTCATTATCATAAACTATTTCCCGATAAATATGACATTTACTCGCCAGGGCTAGAAAAGTGGTTAGATAATAACTGCACAGAATTTAGAGAGTGTGATGATTTTGAAGGCGTAAAAGTCTCCACGCCAATTGCATTTTACTCTGGCTCTTTAACTCAAATAGATGCACTTTTAGAAGAATGTCACAGTTTTACTCACGACTCAAAAGAGTCTTTAGAAAGTGCAAAAATTGTGTGCTATACAATTTGGTTGATGCGAGCCAACATAAGAAAGAATAATTTGATTAAAAAACTTTCTGCATTTTTTAACTATGAATTTAGCAACGATTTACAAAAAGTTAAAGCGGAATTTGAGCAAAATCCAAGTTCTATAAATTTTGCAAGACTTGCCGTTTGCATTTTTATAAACTCCACCAATTTTGAGGAAGCGTTAAACAAAGCACTTTCAATAGAAAACTACAAACAAGAATTTGCTTGCGTTGTGGGTGCAATGGCAGAGAGTTATTTTAAAAATATTCCTGTTCACCTAGTGGTGTCTTGCAGAAAATTATTGCCAAATAAGTTTAAAAAATTATTAATAGAATATAGCAAAACTCACAACCCTGCAACATTTTTATAAACTATAGGAAGTAAAATTTTGATAAATTCAAAATTTTGAAATTGTTTACA
>CAVISZ010000099.1:0-2635 GCA_963645585.1 uncultured Eubacteriales bacterium | reverse complement strand
ATTTTGTCTAGTGTATCAGGAGCGGGCAAGGTTGAGGTTATGATAACCCTAGACGGCGGAATGAGATACGAATACGCCAAAGAAAGTGAAGAAATTACTACAACAAACGAAGTCGGCGGAAACACCAATTCTAAAACAACAAAAAATGAGGAAGTTGTTTTAGTTACAATCAATGGCAAAACGACTCCGCTTGTTATAAAAGAAAGTTATCCTGAGGTTTGTGGCGTTGTGGTGGTTGCAAGCGGTGCTTCAAATGCTCAGGTAAAACTTAATATGATGCGGGCAATTATAACGCTTTTAAATGTTAAAGAGAGTGACATACAAATAATTGCTGGAAATGCTTAAAAAATATTATATGCAAAAAGTCATAAAATGGTGATTAGGTTAATATATTAAACCAAGAACAAAAAAAGGAGATATTTATGAAAAAGAAAACAAAAATTTTTATATTAGTTGGAATGGTATTGTTATTAGGTGTAACGGGTTATTTAAATATTGCTCTTAATAACAGAGTTACAAATACATCAGGCAATACAATCACAACTGCTAACTATTTTGCTACATACAGAGAAGACAGACAATCTACACGTGACCAAGAGTTATTATATTATGATGCTATAATCAGTAGTGAATCTTCATCTAAAGAAGCTATATCTAATGCAGAAACAAAAAAACTTGCACTTGTAGCCCAAATGGAAAGTGAATTGGTTATAGAAGGATTAATTAAAGCTAAAGGCTTTGAAGACTGCATTGTTACAAACATAGACCCAAATGTTAAAATAGTAGTTAAGTGTGCAGAAGCATCATTAACCGCAAACGAAGTTGCTCAAATTGTATCAATTGTTAAAGAACAAACAAAAGTAGACATCGACAATATTCAAATAACACCAGTTGAGTAATATTCAGTTAAAATAAATTTTGTCTATTTAGATTTAAAACATAAAAAAACAATTGCAAAGAACCTTGCTATATGTTATAATCACAAACATATAGTGAGGTTTTTTATGGTTGAAATAGATGATAACATTTCTTCTAACAAAGGCAAAACAACTTGCGACAGAAGTATTTTGCTCTCTATAATTAGTTTGGCTACAAAAGAAATAAGTGGCGTTAGTGAATTAGTTAACACTCCGTCAATTGTTTTTAAACGCATGTTTGGTAATAAAGATAGCAAGGGTGTTAAAGTTTCTATATCACCAAATGGCAAAATAACTGTTGATGTTTACATTAAAGTGTATTTGGGCGTCAGTGTTCCAGACATCAGTTTTAGAGTTCAAGAAAACATAAAGAACAATATAGCTTCAATGGTTGATTTAAAAACAGGCAAAATAAACGTCCATGTTGTTGGGGTTAGTTTTGTTAAAGAAAAAGAGGAAGGTGTGATATAATGCGTAGTTTAGCACGTGAAACAGCATTTAAAATTATTTATAAAAGTTTATTTAATGACGGCGACTTGTCTTATGACGAAATGCTTGAAGAAGACGGCATTACTCCAGAATTAGACAAAGATTATGCAGATGATAGTCAATTCATTAAATCTATTATAGACCTATATTCCGAAAATAAAGAGACCATTAACGCGTCAATTAATGACAAGTTAAAGGGATATACTCCAGATAGGGTTTATAGAATAGATAGGGCAATTTTGTTGACTGCTATAACAGAAATCAATTATTACAAACAAACTCCGTATAAGGTAGTTGTAAATGAAGCGGTTGAAATGGCTAAAAAATACTCAACTGAAAAAAGTTATTCGTTTGTAAATGGTATATTAAAAAACATTGTAGGTGAGGCTAATGGCTTATAAACCAGTAACTGTTACCCAGCTAAACACTTATATAAAACAAATTTTTGATGCCGAGGAGTTACTGCACAATATAAGCGTTGTCGGTGAAATTTCGGGGTATTCAAATGTAAGAGGCACTGCATACTTTACACTTAAAGATTCTAGCAGTGCCCTTTCTTGTGTTTGTTTTACTGCCAATAATTATATGGATGTCAAAAACGGAGATAGTGTTGTGGTTATTGGGTCTCCAACCTATTATGCCAAAGGTGGCAAACTTAGTTTTAATGTTGTAAGAATAGAGCCTTATGGCGAAAGCATTTTATATAAGCAGTTTTTGGAACTTAAGGCAAAGTTAGAACAAAAAGGCTACTTTGATGAAAGCCGTAAAAAACCTATCCCAAGCAACATTAAAAGAATTGGCGTTGTTTCTAGTGAAAACGGAGCAGTAATACAAGATATAATAAATATTAGAACAAGAAGAAACCCTAATATAGACATCGTTTTATATCCTGTAAAGGTTCAAGGTGAAAATGCTGAACAAGAAATTGTAAAGGGCATAGAAGTTTTAGACAACTACAATGTTGATGTTATAATCGTGGCAAGAGGCGGTGGAAGCATGGAAGATTTGCAACCATTTAACACCGAGGTTGTGGCTGATGCAGTTTATAACTGTAAAAAGTTTGTTATGTCTGCAGTCGGACATGAAACCGACTTTACAATTATTGATTTTTGCAGTGACATGCGTGCACCAACTCCTTCGGCTGCTGCTGAATTACTTTGCGAAAACTTATCTGAAAAAAGAGACAAGTACAAGCATAATGTTCAACGATTAATTAATTCATATAACAG
>CAVISZ010000098.1:0-2017 GCA_963645585.1 uncultured Eubacteriales bacterium | reverse complement strand
TGGGCAAATTGTCAGACAACTCAACCGAGGATGATATGAAATGGTTTATCTTTGCTCAAAGTGATAGTGCAACAGGTGCCATGAAACCAGTAACAAGTGCGTTATCTAGCACCACTTTACCAAAAGGCACTTATTGGTTTGTTAGTGAATTTGTTACTACAAAGAGTATGCAGTATCAAGGAACGATTGATAGTTATGGTGACTTTGTTAATCGTACTGATGGTGCAAAGTTAAATCAATATTTGGGTAGTAATATGCAAATTGCACTAGCAAATGACTACTTTAATTTGTCTGATAACTCAATATATAAAAATATATCAGAGAGAACATTAATTGACGATTCAGTTGGATACACAGATGTATATTCCACAAGTAGTTTTGTGACTACACCAAATCAAAAGCTATGGCTAATATCATATTATGAATACACTTTGCTATGTAATGCAACTGACAGTGTTTGTTCTATGGCTTATAGTTCTCAAACTGGTAGCGAAACTGATAATTGGGCTCTTCGCACGCCAGTAGAGGGGGATATGCAAGAGATATTTTATATGTGTCCATATGGTTTGACTTCAGGATCCAATACATCCGGATACACATTCCGCCCAGCCTTTCAAATAACAATCTAGGCATTATAATGCTTGACATAGTAAAGGTGTGTTTTAGGTAATTTATTTTAAAAATGCTAGCAGATTATTTCTTCTAGCGTTTTTTACTCAATTCCGCGTTTGCTTTGAGATTTTTTCCACATTTTGCCGACCACTTTTATTTGTAGGGAAGTTGGTGTTAAACTGCTTACAAATTTTGTCAGTTTGTTGAAAAAACCAGGAATGTAGTTTGCTTTGCCTTTTAAAGATTTTTTAATTGCTTTTTTTGCAATAATTTCAGGTTTGACAGCTGAGAGTTGTCCTTTAAAGCCTTGTGCTTTGATTGCGTTTTTCATGTCCTCACTTGTTGCAATTGCACCAGGTTGCACAACTAGCACTTTTACGTTGTCGTCTTTATATTCATATCTTAGTGCCAACATAAAGTTTTTAAGTAGCACTTTTGTTGACGCGTAAATTGCCATATATGGCATAGGATAGCAACTTGCAAGACTAGATATGGTTATAATATTTATTTTTTGCTCAGTTTCTTTGTTGTCTAAAATGGACTTTGTTAAATATATTGTGCCCTCGCAGTTTACATTAATGGCTTTCATTAAAGTGTCTTTAGATGCGTGCTTTATTGAGCCTTCTGTGATAAACCCTGCATTGTTAATTAACATTTCCACTTGCAAGTTGTTAGAGTTAATAAAAAATAGCAAATTGTCAATCTGTTGCTTATCTGCCAAGTTAAAGGCATAAGAATAAACTGTTATATTTGGATGTTTTTGCAATAATTCATCTTTTAAGTTTAATAAGTTTTGCTCTTTAGTGCCACAAATTAGCATATTTTTGCCAAGACTTGCAACTTGCTCGCAAAAAGCTCTGCCAAGCCCTCCTGTTGCACCTGTAATTAAAGTAATTTTTGTTTTTTCCATGCTTACATTTTATCACTTTGCTTTTGCATTGGCAAATAATTTAAGAAATTAAATATCAACAAAAAACCATACAAAAAGCACAGCATTTATGGCTCCACGCTTAATTCCAGCCCGGACGAATTGAATACTTTACAACATAAAAATATGGTTACAAAACAAAAATGTGAAACAAATTTTAAAATTTTAACATAAAATAGTTCACATTTTTATTTTTTGTGCTATAATGTTAGTGTGAAACAAAATTGTTAATATTTGATAAAAATGTTTCACATTGGAGATTATATGGAAAATAGAGAAGAAATATTATCACTACTAAATGAAAAGGATGTTATATTAAAAGAGTTAAAATCTTTAATTTATGGCTCAATTGAAATAAGAGAAAAAGATAGCAACAAATACATTTATGTTCACTTCCGTGAAGATGGAATTGTTTTAACTAAATATGTTGGAGAATTTAGTGATGATTTATATAACTTAATTCTTAATAATACATTA
>CAVISZ010000097.1:0-8558 GCA_963645585.1 uncultured Eubacteriales bacterium | reverse complement strand
CCCCTTGACAGTGGAGGGAAACGCTTAAGCAGACCTTTGCTTTAAAATCACCTTGAAAAGGTGAAAAAACACTTTAAACAAGCCAATAAAAAAACATGCCCATGGCATATTCAATTTGCAGTATGTGGCAAATTTTTATTTTAAGGGCTTGTTTTTTCTAAATTGCTTGATTAAAAAATATTTTATTGTTAAAATACAATTATACAAGGGGGCTAAAATGGGATATTATGTTAAGATAAACAACGAAACCACAAAAAAGTATGAAGCGATAAGTGAAAAGGCTTTTAAAAACTTTTTGGCGTTTTGTCATGGGTTAAAATTCCAAAAATTAAACTTTGTTGACAGTGACTCTTGCAAAGAAACCTATTACGACACCCCAACTCACCTTTTAACCAAATCGGGCATAATACTTTCCAGATTTGAAGAAGGGCAAAATGTATTTTTTAAAGTTGAAACTGCCACCTCGCTCTCTAAAATTTTAAACAAATTAAACAAAGAGGTGTTTGTTCACAAAGTTGGCTATGGCGACAAATTGTCTGACCACGCCTTTTACATTAAAGACGGCATAACTTCGCTTTATTCAACACCTTTTTCAATTGACCTAGAAAACGTTATCAACAACGCGGTGCCAATTATGGAAGTAAGCATAAAAGCGGACGTTTATGAACTTGTAAGTGGAACAGGCATGCGTGCAAGAATTGCACTTGAAAAAAAGCAAGTTAAAAATTTTGAGACCAAACGAAAGTACAATGTTGAAAGCATGACATCAAAACTTGAGGGCAACACTCAGTTATATTTAGATGACTTTATTGAATTTGACGAGTTATTACAAAAGAACTGCAAGGAGTTGTTGCCAGTTGATGAAAATCAATATGACTGGGCAGTTAAGGTTACAAAGCCAATTATTATAGAAAAGAAGCCAAAAGACGACAAGAAGAAAAAGCAAGTCAAATTTTAATTACATCAATTTGTTTCCGTCTTTTGTTTCAATAACTTTTAAAATGTTCTCGGTTGTTCCGTCAAGAGCATTGATGTAGATATAATAAGTTGAATCATTTTTTAAGCATTTATATTCATAGCAAAGTTTTTCCTCTAATACATCAAGTGGAGCAAGGCATAGTCTTGACATTTCCACAGTAAACCCGCTAGGAATTTTTGCATCTGCAAGCGACTTTTCATAAGTCGCTGTTTTTATACTTCTTTGTGTGTGATTGGTATAAAAGTTGGTTGCACTGTAGCCAATCATCTCTCCGCTAGCAAGGTCAATTTTAACTTTAATTAAGTCTGGGTAAAGCACAATTTTGTTTTCAACAGGAGCCAAATTAATATAGGCATCGTTTGAAACAATATCGCTCCACACACAATCAAAGATCACGCCTGTTTGGCTTTTTGCAATTTCTTTTGCCTTTGCAATTGAGTCCATAAGAGTGATTGATTTTGTGGACTTATCACCATAACCGCTTACGGTTAAAAGTTTTCCGCCAACTTTGGTAACCTGCACATAAAGAGTGGTTTTATTGTCGTCAAACTTAACCTCAAAGTCAAAAGTGTCAAACTTGCCCGATGTTTCGGTTTTGTAAGTTATGTTAGAGTCGCTCAAGTTTTTATAAACACTCTTTATTGACTGCTTTGCATAATCAACCGACACCAAGTTTCCGTCTAACCCTTTTGGCTCTTGGTTGTATTGACCGTCTGCAAAAGGACCGTCATATATCATGGTTGGATATTCAACATCACTGCCCTTTATGCCTTGAATTTTTAAAGTAAAATTGTTGTAGTCGCCGTCAAACAAATTTCCGTTTAAAAAGATGTTAAAGCCTTGCGACATAAACTTATCGTTAAAACTAGCCAAACTGTTTTTTAGGTTTGTCATGCTATCGTATATGTTTTCTAGCGTGTCAAGTTCGGCAGATGTTAAAGACTGCCCCTTGTCTAACTTGTCGCAAAGCGTTGAAGTGTAGCCACTTACTTGGTTGATAAATTTTTTTGTTTCGTCTACACCATTTAGCGAGATTGGCAAGTTGCTTAAATTGTAACTTGCGCTGTTTGTATTTTTGCTGATTTCACCTAGCAGTTTTCTTGAATAACTATCGTAACTTGAAGCAAGCACTTTAGATAGTTTAACTTCGGTGTTGTTCACATTGTCAACTAGGTCGTAAAAATTGCGTTTGTAAACACTCTCAATTGTAAGCCCCATGTTGTTTACGCTAGACATGTTTGTTAGCCACAAAATTGATGTTACAATCAAACACGCACTTACAATGCAAAGGGCAATAACCAGCCCTACATTTGCCTTGTTTTTTGTTTTTGCAATTGCTTTTGCCATATATTTCTCCTTTTATATATTGCACCATTTATTTTTATTTTATCTGCTTTGTTTTTCGATTTATATATGTTTTTAAAAATTGACTTTTCTGCACATTTTTTAAGCGCGATAATGCGTTGCTTGCAAAAAACTAAATTGCAAAAACATGCTTTCCTATCGTCACCACGGTTTGTCTTGAGAATATCCACTGACTTGTTGCTGTTGTTGGATTGTAATAGTAAATGCAACCATAAGTTGGGTCCCAGCCATTCATTGCGTCTGTGGCGGCATTGTATGCACTTTGATTTGGTTCCAAATTAATTTGCCCGTCATTTACAGCAGTAAATGCCCATGGTTGATAAATTACACCCGAGATTGTATTTGGGAAGTTTGGGTCTTTAACTCGGTTTAAAATAACCGCAGCAACCGCCACCTGCCCAACATATGGCTCACCTCTTGCCTCTGCGTGAACACATTTTGCTAAAAGGTAAATGTCATTTGAAGAATACGCCCCACTGCCAGACGAAAGCCCTAACTTTGCTAAAGTGTTTTTGCCTACTATGCCATCAACCGTCAAGCCATAGTCGCGTTGGAAATTTTTTACGGCTTGAACAGTTTTTGAGCCAAATATTCCGTCTATGGCTCCGTTATAGTAGCCAAGGTCTTTTAGTTTTTGTTGCACCTGCTTGTTTTGTGAGGTCGTTGCAACCTGAGTTACTTGATTGCCAGCGTTATAGCTTACGGCATACAAAGTGCCACCCAAAACAACGGCAAATATTGCAACAAGACATAAAACAAATATCTTTTGGAATTTTTTAAATGATTTTTTTTGCGTTTTTGTTTCCATACTTTTTGTTCCTTTTTTTTAATTACTGTTGCTAGTTTGTGCAATTAATATCAAAATATTACAAGAAAAATAACAAAAAAAACAAAGCAAAATGAAGTCCGCTTGCTCCATTTTAACTTTGTTTGTTTATATTACTTTAAATATACCACCTAAAAGTTTTTGATTTTTACGTATAACTGCATGGCGTTTTTGCTCACTATATCGCAAAGTGAGTTATGACATTATGTCATCTTTAATGTTTGTTAGCCACAAAAGCGACTTTAATGCAGTTAAACAAAATATTTTAAAAGTCTATTTTTTAAAACCTCTTATCAAATCTAAAATTCTTGACCTGTAAATCACATTTGAGCCACTGCCCGCATTTACAAAGCACAAAGGGGGATATACCACACACCACCAGTTGTCGCCCTCCGCTTTGCCAAGTTCCACAATTAAAGCATCGTAAAAGCCCGCCTCTAAAACATAACCGTCATAACTTCGAGTTGGAAATTCCTCCTCGCAGAGTTTGCTTTTTGCAACATAGTTAAAGCCATTTTGTTTTAATACGGAAGTTGCAAGACTGTCAATAGCGTCCAACTTTTTGCCCAAGACAACTTTTACTTCGGCAAAATTTTCACATTCTGCAATAAAAGGTGTAAGTGCCTCCACAACGGCGTCTTTAACCTTGTACTTAACCAACTGGTCAACCTCTGCATTGCTGTTGGCTCTTATGTGAACGCGAAGATAGTCCTTGTTTACCTCTTTGTATGTAGTGCCAAAAATAATAAGAACAAGCAATACAAGGCTAGCCAAAACTACTGCTATTTTTTTCATAACCTCACCTCTTTTCGGCAAGATTATTGACACTTTAAATTATTCTATACATATTTTGTAATAAATTTTTAATGTTGACAATCATTTTGCGTTAGCAAGATATCTTTTAATGATATTGTTCGCTTCGCTCACAATGATATTGACCTTTGGTTAATGATATTATCGGAAGTTGTCGGCAAACAGCCCGCAGGGATACTTGCCAGCAACTGATGATAATATATAATGTGATGCCACGATTTATCGTGGTGTTTGCGATAGCAAATTGATTTGTGAATTAGTGAACAAAGCAACATCACATCTTATATATTACTCGTTTCACTCGTAATGATAATTACAAACGAGCCGAAACAATTATGCTTGCATAGTTTTGTTTATGGCGAGTGCCGTAATTTATATTATCGGAAGTTTTGTCTGAATGCACACGAAGCAAAGCGAGTGTATATTCAAGCAAAACTGATGTTAATATATATTGTGATGCCACGATTTATGGTGGTAGTTGCGTTTAGCAACTTAAAATTTGACTTGCTCAAATTTTAACATCACATAGTTATATTATATATATGATATTTCGGACAATCATTTTGCGTCAGCAAAATATCATTGCATAGCAATATCATTCACGTAAGTGAATTTCATTTCGCTTGCGAAATATTAGTTTTTATTATCTTATAATGATATTGTTCGCTTCGCTCACAATGATATTAACCTTTGGTTAATGGTATTATTCACTTCGTTCATAATGATATGAAATTGAACCTTCATTTTTGCGTTAGCAAAAATATCATTTGCTTTAGCAAATATCATTGCGATAGCAATTTCATTGAACCGACAGGTTCAATTTCATTGTAAAACAAAAGGGAAGCCATATTGACTTCCCTTTTGTTTTACTTGGTGGAGGTGAACGGAATCGAACCGATGACCTCCTGCTTGCAAGGCAGGCGCTCTAGCCAGCTGAGCTACACCCCCATTTGATTGACGAAGTGATTTTACTATATTTACTTTGCTTTGTCAACCATTTTTTACATATTTCTTTGCAATCCGACCAAAAAAGTTTAAAGTACCTTTATTATCGGAAGTTTTGTCTGAATGCACCGAAGGTATATTCAAGCAAAACTGATGTTAATATATATTGTGATGCCACGATTTATCGTGGTGTTTGCGTTTAGCAACTTAAAATTTGACTCTCTAGCGATGAAAATTGTACAAGGCGGTCAAATTTAAAATGATTTGTTTGCTTTTTAAATATTACAAAAACCTTACTTTAAACATTCCCTACTACATAAAAACTCTAAATATTACATAATATATTATCATGAGTAAAACAATTGTTATAACAGGCGGAGGAACTGCGGGGCACATTATGCCCAACCTTGCACTCTTGCCTCTTTTAGAAAAAGAATTTGATAAAATTTACTATTTTGGTAGTGCGAGCAGTATGGAAGAGTCCATTTTAAAAGACTACAAAAACATTCAGTTTGTTGCTATTCCCACAACCAAACTCGTAAGAAAATTCACCTTAAAAAACCTTGCAATTCCTTTTAAACTTATGCACAGTGTTTGCTACACAAAAAAGAAGTTAAAAGAAATCAACCCAAACGTCATTTTTTGCAAGGGCGGATATGTTTCGGTGCCAGTTGCCATAGCGGGCAAAAAATGCAAAATTCCCGTAATTGCACACGAGAGCGACTACTCTATGGGTCTTGCAAACAAAATTATTTTAAAATTTGCAAAAGTTGTTTGCACCTCATTTGAGGACACCGCCAAAATTTCCAAAAAATGCGTTTGCACTGGCACTCCCATAAGAGGGCAGGTTTTTGGTGGCAACAAGCAAAACATTTTAAGCAACGCAAATTTTGACATGACAAAACCTTTTGTATTATTCTTTGGCGGAAGTTTGGGCAGTAAAAATATAAACAATTTGGTTAAAGACTCACTTTCGGCACTAACAAAAAAATACAACATTTTGCACATAACGGGCAAGGGCAATAAAATTGACGCAAAAGCAAAAAATTATTATCAAGTGGAATTTGCCACAAAAATTGAGGACTTTTTTGCGTGTGCCGACATTGTTGTTTGCCGTGGTGGAGCAAATAGTTTGTTTGAACTTTTGGCACTTAACAAGCCAATGCTTATCATTCCGCTTTCTAAGGCACAAAGCCGAGGCGACCAACTAGAAAACGCGGAATATTTTAAACGCAAAAAATGGGCAGAAGTGTTACTTGAAGAAAACCTGAGCACAAATGCTCTTTTAAACGCACTAAGCGAGTTACAAAAAAACAAGCAAGCGTACGCACACGCACGATTGCTTGCAAATGCAAAACCAAATGAAAAAATTGTTGAAATTATTTGCAAAAATGCAAATGCCAACCGCTAAAGTGTTGTTAAAATTTTAACTGCATTTTTGTATGAACTCAAATTTTAAATCGCTTCTTTTTCTGCGTCTTGCTTTAATGCAGAATTTGAGGCGGTTTGTTTTTTGTAGCCAACCAAATTTTTCTTTTTAGAAATCAAGTTTTTTAGAAACTGAGGAAGTACGCTTTTTGCTTTAACCTCTTCTTGAACCTTTTCTTTTTGAGGCAACACTCCATATTCTTTTAAAATATTATTTGAGTATATGGAGGTGATGTAGTCAATATTCTCGTCCTCAAGTTCTGTATCGTTTGACGAATGAATTTGCGAGTATAACGACTTGTTGTTCTCTTTGTCTACGCAAAGTAATGTTGCGTGATTGTATTTTCTAAACGCAATGTGATCGCTCATGCTCATCATTGTGCTACGCTTTGGAGCAACAATAAAGTTAGAATTTTCAAACTTTTTAATGTCGTCCACAACGCTTGGTGCATTTTTGCTTGCGTAGTAAGCATTGATTTGTTTGCCTCTGCCAACGCAGTCAAAATTGATGAACTTTTGATTTTTTAATACCTTTTTGTATTTATTCTTGAACGCAAAGGCACCAAAAAGCCCTTTTTCTTCATTGTCTGTAAACACAAAGCAAACCTTGTCTTTTACATCTTGAGGTGCGTCCTTTAATTTTTCCATAATGTTTAAAAGCGACAAAACACCGCTTGAATTATCGTTAAAGTTGGTTTTGTTGGCTCCTCTTAAAAAACCAAAAACATATGCAACCGCCGTGCCAGAAGTTAAATAGTACCAATAAGGCTGAAGTGCCATTATGCTTGCAAAATATGTTTGCATAAATGTCAAATTGGCAACAAAAAGAGGCAAAGCACAACCAACGCCAACCAAAAATAGAGGCAAGGTTACAAAAGAATTAAAAAGCATGTGCTTTACAAAAAACTTTGGAAGTCTTGGCGGAGTGTCGTAGTGTGCCGTGAAAATATATTCGGCAGTAGCAGGATTGCCAACAACCACATTTTTTGCAAACACGCCACTGTCTACTTTGGCGCCAAAGCCGAGCGTGCTAGATGTTGAGCATAAAAAATTCCTAAAGTTCTTTTTGCTTTTTTTTGTACATTCTTTCTGCATATTTGTTGCAGACTTCATCTTTATATTTCATAACTATATATTATTATACAATCAACCAAAAATCAATAGGCAAAATTAAGGAACGAGAGAGAGTGGGTTTGTGCTTGCACAAAAACGCACTTGAAATAGTGACGCCAATATATACTTAATATATATTCTCTGTTCAAAGAATAAACTAAAAAAAGCACCTTGCCTTTCAAGGAACACCCCCAAAAGCAAAGTGCTTTAATTTGATATTTATTATGTTTCAAGAACAACAAAGTTACTCTACGCTCTGTGGCTTTAATTTATTGTTTTTTTATTATCGTTCATTTAAAGCATCAAAGCAAAACCTCGCCAAGTTGCAATACTTCATCATTCTTCAAGTTTCACTCACCATTTTAGATTGTGATTTGGAAAGCTGGGCGGACAGCGCAATCACCATCAACCATAGTAGAAACACATAATGAATTATTAAAAATCATAAATGCTATATCGGGAGAAGTCCCAGGCGATCGAAGCCACCATTCAACAACAGATAAATCATTAGATGTGGCAATACAATTAGTTTTTCCACCATAACCAAAATAAGAACCATTTAAATAATAACATTCTCTCTGTGATAAAAGCCATAATTTTTGATTCTCCGTTGTTGTAAAATTACCAACATATTCACCACCATCTGCTTTTAAAGTTCTTGAAGAAATTTGTTTATATATTGCATTACTATTTAACGTATATTTTGTTATATAAGTATCATTTAAATATGATTTTATATCGCTAGTATTATAGGTGTTTGGATAACAACTTGATTGAAACTTTTGTGTATCTAAAGCATACTCGCTAATAAACCAATAAGTGCCCGCAGAAAGTGTAGTGCTTGATAATGCACTTGTTACTGGTTTCATAGCACCAGTTGATGAATCACTTTGCGCAAAGATAAACCAACGAATATCTTCACTTGTAGAAGATTCTGATAGTTTACCCATGGTCACATAACTTCTTGAAATTTCATTATACGCAGAATCGCTTGTGTATTGTCTAAAATTGCTTGCAGTTGATACTGTCAATGCTGCAGGTGTGTATTTTTCAAATGATAATGATATGCTATATGCGTTAGAGCTTTCA
>CAVISZ010000096.1:0-2605 GCA_963645585.1 uncultured Eubacteriales bacterium | reverse complement strand
TATATTAACATCAGTTTTGCTTGAATATACCTTCGGTGCATTCAGACAAAACTTCGATAATAGTGTACATTAATTATATTTTTTTTGCAAGCGGGAGAATTGAGTGCTTATTGTTATATACATTTTTATTACATGAAATGTTATCGTTAGCAAGCTTAATTTTGCAAGTTTAAAATGGACGATATTTAATAAAATTAATGCAAAAGTTTAAAAATTGATAAAAAAAGTTGAATTTTTGTGTAAAAATGGTTAATTTTTGTAAATTTTTCTTTTTTCATTAATTTTGAAAAAACATTTTAAGTTCAACTTGAATATATGTAACAATAGGTCAAAAGGGGAGAGGTTATGAAAAAGAAAAGTTTTGTTGTGTTTTCGCTGGTGTTTGCTATGCTGTTTTCACTGTGCTTAAGTGCATGCGGAAAAAATTACACAGATGATGAAAATTTTGCCGATTGGTTTACGGGAATTACCTATAGTTATGAATATTCTGGCGATTACACTTTTTCATTTACTGGCGAACAGTACATAGATAATGTTTTGGTGGCAAACGCAACTGAGTTAGAAGTATTGTCGGGCAATAAATATTATTATGACTATGTTGAAAACAGTATTGCGGTCTCGCAAGTAAAACAAGAATATAAAGATTCAAGAGTCATTAAGCAAATTGTGGTTGATGGCGAAACAAAAACAAAGTATGTTAGAGAGGCATCGCTTGAAGGAAAAGTTGAACGCAATGGTTATTACGTTAGCCCTACGCATGCTTTAAAACTTGTTGAGTATTCTCCAGCAGAAGTGATAGAAATGTTCTCGCTAAACGAAGAATATAGCACATATCAAGAGCTTCAAGAGGCCATGGCTCAATTAATTGAGCATTATTATGGTGAAGCCAGTTTGTCAACAGAAATGTCAATTAAAAGAAATTCCGATGGCTCGGTTTCGGTTGTTCTTGACTATTCATATAATTCTCCAAGTGAGGACCTTGCAGAAGAAGACGCTGACTATACAAATTCAGTAACTTTTGAGCACAACGAATATATAGTTAAAGACGGCAAATTGATTAAAACAAATAGCATTTCAAGAAATGAAGATTATTATCAAGATTCAACCAAAAACAGAATAACAAAAGAAATTCAAAATTCAACGCTTGATTACGCATTTGATGAAAATCACTATAACTCATTATCAACCAATACAGAATCAACTATAAATATGTTTTATGGAAAGGTTAGTTTTGATGTTTACGGCTATACCTTGATAACTAATGACGGAAATTTTTTGGTTGGCGATACTTATGAAAACGCGAATGCAAAAGAATGCTTAAATGATTCATATTCGTTTATAATTTACAATGGTGATTACAGCGATATGTATGAGTTGTACACAGATGCTGAATTCACTCAACCATTTACTTCTTTAACAGTTGAGGAATATGTTACGTTTTATGTAAAACTTGTTATTCCTGATAACTGTGCAATGGTTGTTTCGGTTGACACCAACCATTATTCAGGCGAAAAAGTAAAACTAATTCACGTTGTTGAATTGGGCAAAGAATATACCTTTGATACTTACCTAGCAGACTACGAAGCAATTTCAATTGACGGCGAAAGTGCAGAAGGAAAAACAGGCTTTGTGTGCGAAGAACAAAAAGTGTATATTGTTAAATGTAAAAGCAATTATAGCTAAGCCATAAAAAAGTTGTGATTAAAAAATTAAAATACTCAAAAAAGTAAATAATTAAAAATAAAACAATAAAATATTAAATAAAGTGAACCTCAAAAGTTGTCTAAATTTTGGGGTTCACTTTTTATTTTTAAAAGCATTATTTGGCGTGATTTTTATAATTTTTTGTTATTTTTGAAACTACAAAAAAATGTTTTTTTATTTTTCTATTTTCATTTTTCCTTGCCAAATATACACAAGTTATCCACAATTACATCATGTTTTTGAGTATGCTTTTTATTGTTTTTATGTATAGCGTGTTTTCATCAATAATGTCTGTTGCAAGTTGTTTTAATTCTGGGCAAATGGAATAAGATAAAACATTTCTTGCAAACGCAATTCCATTCTCATAAAAAATTAGCATTGTGTTTAAAAATAAAACATCAATATTGTTGGTCGCTGGCGTAGAATTTAAATGATTAATCATGCCCGTTAAAATGTCGTTAAACTTACGCATGTATAACTTAATATCACGCTCGTTGTTGCAAACACATTGGCATTTTTCTAAAATGTCATTTAGCGTTTTTAAATGGTTTTGTTGGTCAAATATTGTATTTTTTGCAAAGTTTTCCACATCAACATTGGTTGTGTATTTTAAAATGTTTTCATTTAATTTTATTCCTCCGTCCATGTATGGAATAGTTTGCTTTATGTAAATTTCTGAAATACTTTTGCCCGCCTCAACAGCCCCCATTTGTTGGTTTAAATTGTCAACAATATCATAATATGTATTCAAAAATTCTTTGCTGTTATCACTTAATTTTTTTACAATAAACATAAATCCTCCATTATGCTTACTTTATGAAAAAATTAAATAAATGGTGAAAAAAAGTTTTCCCTCACTGCCAAGGGAGGGTGGCATGCACTTTGAAAACAAAGTGCATGA
>CAVISZ010000095.1:0-3953 GCA_963645585.1 uncultured Eubacteriales bacterium | reverse complement strand
CTTTTAATGCAGTTCCAAGATTTATTAAGAAAAAATGGTGTGCAAGATGAACAAATTACGTATATTAATTTTGAAGATTTAAAGTATGAAAATTTACTAAACTATAAAGAGTTATATAACTACATTAATGACAAATTGTTGCCAGATAAAAAAAATTATATTTTTTTAGACGAAATTCAAAATGTAATTCAGTTTGAAAAAGCGGTTGATAGTCTTTTTATAAAAGACAATGTAGACCTTTATATAACTGGTTCAAATGCTTACATGCTATCTAGCGATTTGTCAACTCTTTTGTCGGGCAGGTATATAGAAATATCAATTCTTCCGCTTTCTTTTAAAGAATATATGATGTGCAATGAAAATCAGTCAAAAGAAAGTATGTTTGATGAGTATATAAGATACGGTGGCTTGCCATATATTGCAACAATGACAAAAACTCCAGAAAAAGTAAGAAATTACATTGAGGGAATTTATAACACTGTTATTGTAAAAGATGTAGAGGACCGAGAACGCAGAAAACAAAGCAATAAGGTTGTAGATTTGCCATTACTACAAAATATTGCAAAATATATGATTGATGTTGTGGGAAATCCTGTTAGCATAAATGGCATTGCTAATTTTATATCGTCAAATTATAGAAAAGTTTCACCAAACACTGTTGACGATTATGTTAAAATGCTTACAGAAGCATTTGTGCTTTACAAAGCAGAAAGATATGATATAAAAGGAAAAGCAATTTTAAAAACCAATGCAAAATATTATGTCGTAGACACGGGCATAAGAAATAACTTGATAGCAAAAAGAGGCTTTGATTTAGGTTTTACATTAGAAAACATTGTGTATTTAGAGTTAATTCGCAGAGGTTACAACGTGAATGTTGGAAAGGTGGGAACAAAGGAAGTAGATTTTGTTGCCGAAAAAGGAAATGAAAAAGAGTACATTCAAGTTTCTGCCAGCTTAACAGACGAAACAACCTTTAATCGAGAAATATCTTCTCTTTGTGACATAAAAGATAACTATAAAAAAACCATTTTGACTTTAGATAAATACACGGTTGGAAATTTTAACGGAATAAATGTTCAAAATATAATAGACTGGCTTTTGTCTTAATGCTTTTCTCACTAAATATTTGTGGCAGTTCTGCCACAAATATTTAGTGAGAGGTTAAAAATTGGTTTTTATTTAAAATACTTCTAGTTTGATAATAATACTAATTTTGGCGGTTATTTTTGCCATATTTGTGAAAAAATCACAAAAAATAGAAAAATAACCGCATAAATATTGACTTTGGGGAAATATATTATTATAATTATAGTAGCATTGCAAATGCTAAAAAGAGGTTAAAATGTTAATAGATTTTAAATTTAAAAATTTTATTTCTTTTAAAAACCAGTGTTCTTTGTCTATGAGTGCAAAAGCAGACTCAAGTCATGAAGAGCATATTATTGTTGATGAAAAAGAAAACATTTTAAAAGCAAAAGTCTTTTTTGGTGCCAATGCTTCAGGTAAAACTGCACTCGTTAAAGCGTTTGGGGCTTTTAAAGATTTTGTTAAGTACAATACAAGGTTGTCATCAACTTCGGGAATTCCAACAAGACCATTTAAGTTTGTTAGCAACTATAAAGAAAAACCAACAACTTGTGAGATTCTTTTTAAATACAATGGAGTGAAATATTTATATAGTTATTCAAGAACTACCTTTAAAGTGTTAGAAGAAGAATTAAAAGTGTACAAAACTTCAAAACCAACCACGCTTTTTAAAAAACAGACAGACGGAACTTATTATTTTTCTGAGAGCACAAAAAAACTAAAAGACATTGAAAGCAAAACAACAGAAAATAAACTTTTTTTGACAACGGCAGACGTTTGGAATTATCAAAAGGTTAAAGATGTTGTTGATTATTTTTTAAATAACCTAGTTGTTGTATATGATGTAGAAAGCTTGTCAAGAGAATATTTAAAACAAATATATAATAGTGAAGAGTTTGATGAGTATAAAAAATTTGTCCTTAAATTTTTTGAAAATTGCGATATAAGCATTTGCGATTTTAATGTAAATGTAGACGATAGACCACCTTCAAAAAATTTAACTCAGTTGGCAACATACACAAAAGATTTGTTTAAATATAATGGTGAAGAAATAGACAAAATTATAAATGAGCCTGTTTATAGAATTTCAACCACTCATAAAATCTTAACTGAGAATAATAAAGATGAAATGTTTTCTTTAGATATTTTTGAAGAATCTTTGGGTACACAAAGTTTGTTTAAATTTGCACCAATATTGTTTGATGTTTTAAAACATGGGAAAGTACTTGTTGTAGATGAACTAGATAAAAGTTTGCATCCAAAATTGGTGAAAGAAATAGTTAGAATGTTCTTAAGTAAAGAGGACAACAAAAATAACGCTCAGTTAATTTGCAATACCCACGAAATGTCGCTATTAAACTTGGACTTTTTAAGACGAGATGAAATAATGTTTGTTGAGCGTGACTATAAAACAGGAATTTCTGAAATTTACAGCTTGGCAGATTACTCAACAAGAAAAGATGAAGATGTAGGAAAAAACTACAATCTCGGCAGATATGGTGCAATACCTTTTATATCGGAGGACTTTTAATGGCAAAAACACAAAAGCAAAGAAAGCCAGTTGTTTTGCTAGCATTTGAAGGTAAAAATAACGAGACTGAAAGAAATTACTTTTCTAACTTTAACAATAGAGATTTTAATTTTGTTTTAAAAACATACAAAAGTTCAAACACAGACCCATATGGCATGGCTGAAAGCACATTAAAACATGCAAATAAGGAGGGTATTGGCGATGCGGACTTGGGCGATAAAATTTTTTGTCTTATAGATTTAGATTTGTCTAAAAAACAGTTAAAAAAATATCACGAGGCGATAAAAGCTTTTGGCGATAAATTGGAGTTTATAATCTCAAACCCATGTTTTGAAATCTGGTACTTGTTCCATTTTGAAACGAATACAGAAAAACAAACATCCTCAGACGCCGTAAAAAAACAAATGTGCAAATATGTAAAAGACTATAAAGAAAGCACTGAGGTTTATAAGAAATATGGACTTAAAGATAAAACTCAAGATGCAATAAAAAATGCCAAATCAAAAGAGTCTAACTTAAAAGATATTCCGCTTGAAGATAAAAATCCTTACACAGAAGTATATAAACTTATTGAACTATTTAAACAAATGGCATAACACATTATAAAATGTTTTAACAACACCCTCTGTCGCAAATTTAGTGCAAAGTTTGCGACAGGGGGTGTTGTTATTGGTTTTGTTTATCTAGCATTTGATAAACGTGCGAAATTATACATATAGTTCTCCTAGTTTTTTTACGCTTTCGTAAATCCATATATTTGATTTTTGTGTTTCAGATAGTAAAATTTGATAATCTTTTTTAGAAATCTTACTCTTTATTGTTTCAAAATCTTTTTTTGTTAAGTTTTGTCTGCCTATGCCTTTCATTGCTTGAATAACCAAAAGAGTTGCACTCGAAAAATCTGCAATCTCTCTCTTGTTGGAATGCTTAAATTTTATTGTTGTTGCACCAATGCTAAAAGTTTTGTTAGGACCGTCACTCGCGTAACAATATTGTGCTGGTACTTGCGTAGATAAACCAAGCTTGTTTAAAGCGTAATTACCGCTAGGGCAAATATTCCAATTGAACTTGCGTGCAATTGTGTGGGCAACGCCGTCTATATCAGGAGGCTCGCATATGTTAAAGGTTTTATTGATATTTGGAATATAGTATGTTCCGCGAATAACTCGCTTAATTTCATTGTTTTGTTCCATTCTTTGTAGCGTTTTGCTTATTGCTTTGTAGTTAGCTAAATCTAAAAAGTCATTTGTTGTAAATGATTTTAATTTGTCGGAATATATTTTGTTTAGCATTTTACTTTTTAAAACTTCCATTCTATGCCCCTCCTTTGTCG
>CAVISZ010000094.1:0-2557 GCA_963645585.1 uncultured Eubacteriales bacterium | reverse complement strand
TTGGCTTTAACGCACACGACTGTGAAATGTTAATAAAAGGCACAATGCAAGGCTACGAGTCTAGCGACAACGGCACAACCACAACTGCCGTAACAAAATACTTTAGTTCGAACAAGGCTTCAGACGGCACTGCTTTAAAAGTAAAAGACGGCACCAATGGCTCATGGGACTTAGGGAGCAATCTATTTTTTGATGACCTACACACAACAGGATCAAAACAAGTAAATGATATAATATTTACCTTTGAAATCACCAACGACTCAGACTTTTATGTTGATGTAATAGTAGACCAAGACTTTTTAAGTGAAGTAACCAACGGAGACCGCATATTTGTTTATGCACCAAACAATGGTGAAACACTATCGCCAAAATCTGCCACAGACGGAAGCAAATCTGTAACTCTAACAGTAAAACTACAACTTCAAAAAGACTCAGATGGAAACTATTCAAGTTTAGGTACTGCTATAACATTCCCAACCAACAAGTCGCTTTTAAACTTTAAAAAGACAATTGCTCCTTCATATCTAGTTGAAGATTATAATAAAAAAAGTGGTAGTTACGATACATTGAATAGTATCTCTTTTGTAAACACAATTAATGAAACTGATGTGGAAGGGTATACTAAAGTGAACGTTTCTGACACAACATATCAAAATGCCACTGATGTGTTCTTATATTGGAAGAAAGATGAAGTTAGTAGTTATACCCAAGATTGGATAATATATACACCAGCGTCAAGATTGTATATGCCATCAAATATGAAACAATTTTTTTCAGCGAGCAAATACGAGGCTTCAATAGGATCACTAAACATTAATATGACTATTGACACCAGTAAAACAACAAACATGAGTGGGTTGTTTCAGGGAAGAACAACGACACGAGATATATTAAAAAATTTAGATACTTCGAATGTAACTGATATGTCGTCTATGTTTAGTGGTTCGGGTGTTGATGTTAGCAAAAACTGTGTATCAAATTTTAATACATCAAAAGTTGTTAATATGTCGAACATGTTTAATGAGGCTTTTATACCAGACCTTACAGGGTTTGACACTTCGAGCGTAACGAACATGAGTTATATGTTTTATAATGACCATGGCTACCTCTCTATAGACTTAAGTAGTTTTGATACATCAAATGTTGTCAATACGAATAGTATGTTTGCAGAATGCCAAGAAACTACCACCATTTATGTTGGTTTAAGTTGGAACACTTCAAAAGTGACATCTTCAACAGGAATGTTCAGTTATTGCAACTCACTTGTTGGTGCAGTAGCCTATGACTCAACCAAAACTGATGCAACCATGGCAAACTACACAACAGGCTACCTAACTTTAAAAACTGCTTAGGCGTGAAGAACAAAATATATTTAGCAAAAGATTGCAAAAGGCAATTGGGAGTTTCCAAAAGCGTTTGCAGTCTTTTTTTGTTCGCAATGGTCTGCGGGTTTGCCAAAAGGGCAAGGGTTGTGTTATACTTGCTTTAAGTAAAGGTGGTTATGTTTAGAAGATTTAGACAAATTAGAATGTTAGAAAAATCAAAACTCGCAGATGATGAGTTTTACGAAACCGATGAAAACGGCAGAGGTATAATTGATGTTGGTGCTGAAAACTACGATGATATTTTTTCGTATTATGACCTAAATGGCGAAAACGTTTTAGACAGTGAATTTAGTGAGTTTTTAGATAAAAAGTCAAATGTTATTCCTCAAAAGGTGGAACTTGCACTTCATTTTCACGTAAAGGGTGCAACTGAAGAAAAAAGTGAAGAAATTGACCGTGCAATTAAAAATAACTATAAGCGTGAAGTTCGTGCAATAAACAGACAACTGCACAGAAATTCAATGAACACGTTATATCTTTTAACAATGGGGCTTGTTGCGTTTGGAATATACATCGCTCTTTATTTAACAGGTGCAAATTTTATTGCAACTTATGTTTTTGATTTAATAGCTTGGGTGTTTTTGTGGGAAGTGGTTGACAATCATTTTATTGTGAGAAGAAAACTCCAAGACCGCAGGTTGCAGATGTACAGGTTTGTCCGTGCCGATATTGATGTTTTTGAATATGAAAAACCAACAAAAAACAATCACAAAAAGTCAAAAACAAAAGGAATAACCAATGATACAACTAAAAAATGATAACGATAAAATAAAAACAATATTAGACTACTACATTTTAACAAGCAAACTAAAAACCTTGGTGCGAACAGGCTGGAAGCGTTGGGGAGTTACAAAAGACAGAGTAGAATCGGTTGCTGAGCATATTTATGGAACATGTATGCTTGCCGTTGCTATTTGGTCAGAAACTTTGCCAGAGGTCAATTTGAGTGAGGTTATTTTAATGCTTGCACTTCATGAAACCGAAGAAAATATCATAAGCGACATCACCCCATATGATGATGAGAAAAAATTAAACTTGAAAAAAGACGGCGAAAAGGCAGTGCAGGCAATTTTTAAAAATCTTGTAGCAAAAGATGTATATTTTAAATTGGTTCATGATTTCAACACACTTGCCACACCCGAGGCGATTTTTGCTCATAAGTGCGACAAACT
>CAVISZ010000093.1:1061-12204 GCA_963645585.1 uncultured Eubacteriales bacterium | reverse complement strand
AAACACCTTTCAAAAGCATTCTATCGCGGGGGGGGGAGAAGTCAACTAATTTTTTCATTTTTTATATTTTTTTTCTAAAAGACCAACAAAGAAGTACATTCCGCAGGCAAGGATGCACAAAACAACAGTACTTGTTAAAACAATGTCAAGTTTAAAGATTTGGCTTCCGTAAACAATCAAGTAGCCGAGACCTGCTTTACTTACCAAGTACTCGCCCATTATGGTGCCAACCCAAGCCATGCCAACATTAATTTTTAGCACAGAAATGAAGTCTGGCAAAGCGTTTGGCAAAATCAATTTTGTTAAAATTTGAAACTTTGATGCACCAAAAGATTTCATGAGCAAAATTTTATCTTTATCACAATTCAAAAATGCCGAAAGCATCGACAATATGGTTATAACAATACAAATTAAAATACACATTGTTACAATGGCACTTGTTCCCGCCCCTACCCAAATTATGATTAAAGGTCCTAGTGCAATTTTAGGCAAACTATTTAAAACAACAATATAGGGGTCGAGTACATCTCTTAATTTTTCACTCCACCAAAGAGCAATTGCAATTAAAGAGCCTAAAGCGGTTGCTACCACAAAGCCTATTATTGTTTCGCTTAAGGTAACCCACATATGATATAAAAGGTTACCCGAAGCAAAAAGGTCAATTAAGGTTGTACAAATTCGGCTTGGACTGCTAAAGAAGAAAGCGTCAAGAACGCCTGTTGCCACCAAGATTTCCCACAGTGACAAAAAGAGAACTAGCAGTAAAAGTTGATACAATTTGGTTGTAATTTTGTTCATCTTTTGTTTTTTTAGGTATTTTAAGTATTTTAAAGAAGCCGTATTTTGATTATTTTTTTTCATTAGACAACTCCCTCCATATAACATTAAAATGATTTGAAAATTTACTATCATCTCTACGCATAAGCGGTGTTAGGTTTTTGTTAAAGTCCATAACTTCAATTTTGTTTAAGGTGGCTGGTCTTTTGCTAAGCAAAAACACCCTATCAGAAAGGGAAATTGCCTCGGAAATGTCGTGTGTAACCAAAATTGCAGTTTGGTGTTCTTCGTTAATAATCTTTTTTACATCATCACAAACATCAAGTCTTGTTTGAAAATCTAGTGCCGAAAACGGCTCGTCTAAAAGCAAAAGTTTGGGCTTAACCGCTAGTGTTCTAATTAGTGCAACTCTTTGACGCATTCCGCCAGAAAGTTCGCTTGGATGTCTGTTTTTGAAGTCGTAAAGCCCATATTTTTTGAGCAAGTCATTTATATACTCTTCATCTTCCTTACTTTGCTTTTTGCTTTTTATTTCAAGCCCTAGCAAGATGTTTTTGTAAATAGTACGCCACTCAAAAAGTTGGTCGCGTTGGAACATGTAGCCAATGTTAGCCTTTTTAACATCATCGCCCTCTAAAAGTATTTGACCCTTTGTTGGCTCTAAAAGACCCGCAATTAAAGAAAGTATGGTTGTTTTGCCACAACCGCTTGGACCAACAATAGAAACAAACTCACCCTTTTTTATGTCAAAACTCAAGTTTTTAAGTGCTTCAAATTCGCCTTCTTTAGTAAAATAATGAAAATCTACATTTTTAAAAGACAAATATTCCATTTTTCCTCCGTTTGTTTTTTCGGAAGAAGAACAAATGCGAAGATGCACACCTTTTACGCTAGACATCCTCTTCCAAATCATATTATTTTAAAAGACAAAAAAAGGTTAAAATTTTAAAGATGTTCGTGCGTTTGACCCATAAAAATATATTTTAATACTTGGTGATGATTACTACAAAAAAACAAACACTCTACAAAAATAGAATGTTTGTTCTGTTATGTTTAATTAAAGCAATTAGATAACCTGCAATATTTTTTTGAACACTTTTTTAAAGTCTACTGCTACTTTTTGTGCTTGAATTATATCAAAGCTTGCATCGGCTTTGGTTATGGTTTTCATAATGATTGAGTCACCCAAAATGTCGCAAGTGATGTCTGTTATGTTGCCCATTCTTGATTTATCCATTGCGCAAGCAAGTTCAATTAAAACGCCAAGTTTTCTGATAGCGTCAAAATCTTCTTCTGTTAAAATTGCGCTATATCTCATAAGTTCTGCAAGTGAGAAGTTATCTAAGTTTTGGCATTTACAAGCAAAAGCGGCAATTAGAATATCTTTTTGAGACACGCCTTTTATGTTAGAGTTTAAAATGATTTCAAAACTCTTTGAAGCGTAGTTATTAAAGCCTATTCTTGTTCCGCAGTTATACATTGAAGCGGCAATTCTTAAAGGTTTGATATACACTCTTGAAAGTTTATGAATAACCTTTAATTGTTTAAACAACATTATTGCAAGATTATATACGTTATTTGTGTTAGAAAGTTCTCTATCATAGAAAGTTCTAATAGTTTCTAGGCTTGTTGTGAGCATATCGGTTGGAATGGCTCTTTCTTGAATTTCTAGTGGCATTGCTTGAATTGTTATGCCCTCATCAAAGGCGTTTGCGCACACGCTCATTGTTGTAATTTTGCAATGTTTTGCAATTGCGTTTATAATAGCAAAACCGCTGGCAAGAGCGTCTGCTCTATCTTCGGATATGCCTTTTAGTTTTTTAGTTTTATCTAGGTCTAAAGATTTAACAATATCATACACTGCATCAAAAGATTCTTTTGTTACTATGTAGTTATTTTCTAATTCTAAAGGATATTTACTAACTTTTCTTGATAGTTTGCCCAAACTTTCAAACACAGAGCCTGCACCAACAAAAGTTGTTTCTGGTTCTATATTATTAATAAACTCATTGTTTTTAACAAGATATTCAATTTCCTTGGTCATTTCTTCTGATTTTTTAACAGGGTCTAAAACATCGGCATATTTTTCTGCCAAGTTTAAATAACCATAATCAAGTGATTGAATATTAACAATTGTTCTTCTGTTAAATTGCATAATATGAGTTTGGTTTGGAGCAACATATATGCCTATTGCTTTAGACAAGTCTATTTGGCTTGTGATGCCTTTATATACAACTTTAACCTCTTCTTCGCTTGAATAGATATAAAAACTAAAGCCTGTGTTGTTATAAATTTCATCTAAAAAGCTTTTTTGGTTTTTGGCTATTTTGATAAAACTTTCTGACACTGCATAGATTTTGCAAACATTATTTGCGTCACAAATTTTTCTATACAATTTTAAAATGTTAAGAGTTTCTGAGATTATTACGGGTTTTATTAAGCCTGTTTGCTCTACCGATGCACCAAGTTTTATGTTTTCTATTACTTCATCAAAAAGATTGTAATACCCGTTTGGTGCAATATCTATAAGTGATAGTTTAACGCTATCTGCACCAAGTTTTACTATTGCAATTTTTTCCATATATGTTCCTTTATTAATAATTAATTTTTATTGCTTGAACTGGGCATGACACTTCACAAGTTCCGCATTTTATACAAATATTAGGGTCAATTTTTGCCTTACCATCACTATCAAATGAAATGGCACCTACTGGACACATTTGAACGCATGTGCCACAACCAATACATTTATCTTTATCTACCATTTTTTGTCTCCTATAATGTTACGATTAATTTTAGCACAAATTTTTCCAATTGTAAACTATAATATTTGAAAAAAAGCACATCGTTTACCAACAATCGCGAAATATACTGAAAAAATTTTTATTTTTTTCGACATTTTATTACATATTTTTATTTTTTTTACTCAAAGTAACAATGTATACCAAAAAAAATTAAAAGGAGTTATAAAATGAAAAAGAAAAAAATATTTGGTACAATTGCATCTTTATGTTTGGCTGTAGCACTCTTATGTTTTGGTGTTTATGCAGCAGGTGCCGTTACATTTAATGTAACAAACACGGTTACGTACACATTTGCCGATGTATTGGTTGACATCAATGCAAAACTTTACAAGGTAAACACTGGTGTATCTACCATTGTAAAATCTGGCGATTTGGCAACCCTTGGAACAGACTCTTGGACAGAAGTTACAGATGGCGTAACAAACGGCACTTTGAAGTCTTATACAGGCGACAATGGCGTTTACACTCAAGATGAAGCGTCTAGCACAGGTAATTCTAGCATTACATTTAACATGAACACAGCATTTGCGTACAAAGTTACAGTAGAATTTTCTACAGTTAGCAATTCGGGAGTTGTTGTAACCTACAACAATACTGCGTTTACCGATGCTGCTGGCGACAACATTACCTTGGTTGTTAATGATGATGCTACAAACAATTCGATAGTAACAGGCGAAAAGTACACATTTACATATTATGTTCTTTTGGAAGATGCAACAAAAGAAGCAAATGTTTCGCTTCCTGCACTTAACTTTACAGTAAACAAGGCTTAAGCCATGATTAAAAAATGGATTGTTTAAATACAATCCTTTTTTTAATAAAGCCCCCGCAAGGCATTTAAAAATTTTAACGAGTTAAAATTTTTGCCATTTGCTTTTTTAAGCAAATGGCAGTTTGCCTTTATGGCAAACAAATGCCTTGCGGGGGGGCTTTTGCACTCACCTAGTTAAGGAGTAAATCTAAAAACATCATCAAAATAAACCCTACAAAAAAACTAGCATGTGCCAAATTTTTATGTTTTGATGTTGCTTCTGGCATCAAGTCGCAAATTGCAACACTTATCATTATTCCCGCAGAAAATGCGAGCATATAAGGCAACAAAAACACAAAGTTTAGTCCTAACAAATACGCAATTACCCCAGACGGCACTTCAATAAACCCTACAAGCACCGATGTTAAAAATGCTCTTTTTTTTGAATATCCATATGAATATAGCGGGAACGAAACCGAACTACCCTCAGGAATGTTTTGAATGCCTATTCCAACGGCTATCATAATTGCCGACATGAATGCAACGTTTCCTCCAAACACGCTTGCAGAAGCAAACGCAAAACCAACACACATACCCTCTGGAATATTGTGAAGTGCAATGCCTATGTTTAAAGTGTGAATGTTTATGCGTGCTCCATCATTTTTTGTTATTTGGTTTAAAATCATCACCGCCAGATATGCCAAAACAAAGCATACTGGCAAAATTATGAACGATTTTAACTCTAGTGTTTTGCAATAATCTATTGCTGGAATTAAAAGCGAAAAAATACTAGAAGCGACCATTACTCCACTTGCAAAAGCATGCAAAAACGCTTCTAGTTTGTTATTTAAAGTTTTTACAAAAAATATAGTAAAAGCACCAAAACTAGTTAAAATAAAACACATAAAAGAAAACAAAAAAGCATACAACATTAAAAAAGCACTCCAAATCATTTTACTAATTTGAACAAATTTATGTGATTTGACAATTAATGTTTGATTTTTTTCATTTGTATGTTATACTCTTGAAAAGTAAAGTGAGGTTGATATGTCATTTTTTAATTTATCAAAAGAAAAAATAATTGAGCCCATAATTCATGAAAACGAGCAAGGTTTAACTCTATTTGAAGGTGCTCATATTTTAATAAACTGTAACAAAGTAAAACTAGACGGCACTGCAGTTGTTTTAGAGAGTCACAATTCTAACTACGACAGTGTGCGTGGCAAAAGCAAAATTCAAATTTTGAATGGTGGCAAAATTAGAGAAGTAAGTGGCAAAGTTAAACTTGGAATAATAAAAGACACTTATATTTCCATTATAAAAGGCAAAGTTGAAGTTACAACAATCAACTCTTGTGCAATTGACTATGTTACTGACAGAGTTTCAATTAGAACATTTAATAACGGAAGCATCAAATTTTTAGACGGCAGAAGCAAAATTGACACAATGAACAACGGCAAAATATTGTTTGTAAGGTCAAAGAGCAAAATTGGAACAATGAACAATGGTGTTATTGAAGGCTTGATGAACAACGCCCAAATATCTACCATTCAATTTGGAAAAATTAATTATTTGCTAAACAAATCGTATGTTGGAACAATTAATTCATGCCAAATTAACGAGGTTTGTGATGATGTTGAGATTGGCACTTTGGCTGATGGTCAAATTAATTTAATTGTAGGAAATTCAATTGTTTGTCAACAAATTGGCGGTAAAATTGTTTCTAAACAAGAAGGCACTCTTATTGTTTACTCTTACAAAAAAGACAACAGACCAAAATCTAAAAAATATGAACTTAAAAACAAAACAAATAACACAGAATTAAAACTTGAAACTCCAAAAGATGAATTATTGGAACAAACATCTATACTTGACATGGAGGACAAGTAATGCTAGGCATTTTACAAGGGGTTGCAATGGTGCTAGAAGATGCAACGCTTGATACATTAAAAGCCATTCCTATTCTTTATCTTGTTTATTTGCTAGTTAGCTATTTTGAACATAATAATCACAGATATGTAAACTTTTTTAAAAGTGCAAAAAAATTTGGACCTGTTGTGGGCGGACTTGCTGGTTCTATTCCTCAATGTGGGTTTTCCGTTGCAATGGCGGACCTTTATTGCAAAAAGCATATCACATTAGGAACTTTAATTGCCGTTTTTATTGCAACAAGTGATGAAGCAATTCCTATTATGTTTTCCGACTACACTTATATTTTGCCAATGCTATTTATGATTTTAATTAAGCTGGCTTATGCGATAATTTGTGGTTATGCAATTGATTTGATTTTAAAAATGGCTCACAAAAAAGGCGAAAACCATATGGAAGTTATGGCTAATGCACACGACCATGAAGCGTGCGAATGCGGACATGAAGAGCACGACCATGAGCACTCTAATCATTGCTGTGCGGACAATATTTTTATTGACGCATTAAAGCATACTGCAAAAATTGCATTGTTCATTTATATTGTAAACATTATTCTAACATCAATAATTGTATTTTCAAACTTTGATATTTCTAGTCTTGGGGCAATAAACAAGTATGTTCAACCACTTCTAACCTCTTTAATTGGACTTATTCCAAACTGTGCGTCGTCTGTGCTACTTGTTGAAATTTATATGGCGGGAGGCATTACCTTTGGTGCTCTACTTGCAGGACTTTCAACTGGTGCAGGGCTTGGTCTTTTGGTTTTGTTTAAACACAACAAAAAGGCTTGGGCAAAAAACCTTTTAATTTTACTTTTGGTTTATGTTTTGGGCGTTCTTTTGGGCGAAATATTAAACTTGATTGGTGTTGTAATTTAAATTCAAAGCATTAAAAATATATCAATTAAAACTGCAAATAACATTGCAGTTTTTTTTGCATTAAAAAACACCTTGGCAAAATGCCAAAGGTGTTTGAAGTTTGATATTAAAATTATTCTTGTTCTGCTTTTAATTGTTCGATTTTTGCAGTGCATTCTGCAATATCTGCTTTTAAGTTTTCATTTGTTGCAAGCAAAATATTGTATGAGTTTTCCAAGATTGGGAAACGTTCTTCATTTTGTTTTAACACTTCTTCACAGTGTTGAACTGACAATCTTAAGCCGTCTAACAAGTCTAAATCTTCAGAAAGCTTTTTAGCTTTTTCTTCGTCAATATCAACAAAGTTATTTACGCCATACAAAACAACTTTTTGTTTTGCAACAAGCGCTTCTTTTCTACGAAGTTTGATTTTATCTTTTTCGTAAGATTTTTTAATTTTTGCAAGTGGCAAGTATTCTTTTTTAACTGCTCTAAACTCTTTTTCGTTTGTTGCTAGTCTATCTTTTAATACTTCTAATCTTGCTTCATACTCTTCCAAAGTAAGCATTGCTCCTGTTGGTCTATTTTCTTCTGATTCTTTAAGCAATCTTTCTTTTTCGGCTAGTTGTTCTTGCAATTCTTTAATACGTTCATCATTTGCATGATTTTCTTGTTCTTTAGCAGACTCTGCATCTTTTAGTTTGTTTTCGTACTCTTCTTTTTGACGAGCAAGTTCTTCTTCTAATGCTTTAATGCGTTCATCGCTATCATCTTTAACTTCTTCTGCAGGTTGTTCTGCTTGCTCTTCTGCAGGTTGTTCTTCTATTTGTTCTTCTACAGGAGTTGTTTCTGAAGTTTCTTCCAAGGTTGCAGGTTGAGCTTCTTCAACAATTTCTTCGGCTGGAGTTTCTTCTACAACTTCTTCTGTTTCTTCTTTGTTTTCTTCTGTGTTTGCAGTGTTATCTTCTTCAGATTCGTTTGATTCTGACTCTGCCAAGATTTTATTGATTAATGCTTCAATGTCTTCATCGTTGTCATCATCTTCAACGTCTACTTTTTCAGGTTCTTCGTCATTTGCGTCTACAAAGATATCATCAAGATTGATTTCATCGTCTGCTTTTGGTTGTTCTTGTTCTTTTTTAGCAGAAATTCTTTCTTCAATTTTCTTTTGTTGTTCTTTGATGTAAGCATCTTCTTCTTGGTTAAGTTCTGCAAATTTATTGCCTTGCGACAAAGCAAGTTCCTCTTCTTTTGCTTTGTTTAAATCAACATCTTTAACATCGTTTTGTTCAATTTTTTGTTCTTCTACTGGAGCAATTTGTGGCTCTGGTTGGTTAAGCAATTTTGGTTGCTCATAGTAAATTTGTTGATTTGCATTTGATGGAGGCAATTGAGTGTTATTGTTATTATCATTTTTTGCATCTTTTGCATGTGGGTCAACAATGGCAAGCATTAAACTTGCAAGTGCGTAAATAATAAATGCGCCAACAACTATTATTCCTAAAACAATTAATATGTATTTTAATACTTCTAATATCATAGTTCTTCTCCTTAAAAAATGGTCATTTCCTGACTGCTTGTGCTCATTTTAGCACATAGTTATACAAATTTCAATACCTAATTTAAAAAATTTTTGCTTTTATAATTTTTGATAATACGACAAGGTTACAGTGCCATATCTTTTTTTGTCTACCAAATCAAACTGAGTGTTAATTTGCAGTTCGTTTGGGTGTTCGCACACAATTATTCCGTCATCTGCGAGCAGATTGTTTGCGTATATAAGTTCTAACACATTATCGTACACACCGCTAGCATATGGCGGGTCAACCAATATTATGTCAAATTTTTCAGCAATTTTAGTTAAAGCAACCTCATAGTTGCAATTTAGGACTTGATAATTGCCCTCAATGCCCGACAAATTTTGTTTTGTGAGCATTATGCTTCGTTTGTCTTTATCTACAAAGTATACTTTTTTTGCATCACGCGAGACTGCCTCTATGCCCAAGGCACCTGATCCACAAAAAAGGTCTAAAACAACCGCGTTTGGGACATCAAATTGAAGTTTTGTAAAAAGTGCCTGTTTTACTTTGTCACCTGTTGGACGAATGTTATTGCTTGTGGGTGATTTTAAAGGTTTGCCCTTATATTTACCAGAAATGACTCTCATACAAAGGGTATTATAACCTATTTTTATCTAACAAATCAAACATTTTGCTCTAAATTTTTGATAGTTTGTTAAAGTTTCATATATTGACATATTTGCAATCTTTGATATTTGCATTGCATTTTCTAGCAAAAGCACTTCATCACCTACCTTACATTTAATGTTTGTGCCTATAACCATTAAGGCATCCATACAGACATTTCCTATCACTTTTGCTTTTTGATTGTTTATTATTACATACCCCGAGTTTGAAAGTGCTCTTGGATAACCATCTGCATAACCAACAGGCACTAGAGCAACCAAAGCATCTTGTTTTAAAATTGTTTTGTTGCCATAGCCCACATAACTACCCGCTTTGCAATTAGTAATTTTGGTTATTTGGCTTTTTATTTGCATTACTGGTTTTAAACTTGAGCAACCATATCCATACAAAAACATGCCTACTCTAACCATTTGTACAAAACTAGGCAATTTATGTTTTAAAACAAAACTCCCACCTATGTGAATTATGGTGTTTTTATTATTAACATATTTTACATATTCATAAAAGGTTTTCATTTGCTTATAAAAATGAGTTTTTGAGCAATCAGCATCAAAGCAATGGGTGAAAACGCCCTCTAATAAAATGTATTTAGAATTTTGGTCAATATATTCAAGCATTTGTTTAAAACTATTTAAATCTGACACGCCAATTCTATTCATTCCAGTATTTATAGCTATGTGTACTTTGGCTATTTTTTGCAATTTGATTGAAAAAAGCAACACTTTTTCTAGTTCCTTTATTGAGTCAACTGTAAAAGAGATATTTTGTGTTATTATTTGGCTATAATTTTGACTTTTGCTAACAATTACAACATTTGAATTAGGAGCAATTTTTTTTGTTTGTATTGCCTCTAAATAATTTGAAACACCAAACCACTCTACTTTTTCGTTATTTAATATTTTAACAATATTTTTCATGCCATGCCCATAAGCATCTGCCTTAACCATTGCACATATTGTTTTGTTGGACTTTTTACAATAATTCAAGTTATTTATTAAAGCATTTTTATTTATTATTTTTTGATTTATCATAGTTATTATTTATTATTAAATTTATTTTTTTGCCACAAATAAAACTATTGTTTTTTGCCTTTAATCATATCTTTTAGCAAGCGGATTTTGCATATTACTTGAAAAATTACTTTTTAATAAGAGCAGTTGTGCTTAAACAAAAAAAATACAACAAACACATTATGTAAAATAAAGATATTTGTTGTATTAATTTTAAAGTAGACATTTTGCCGTTACTTTGAATTAATCTTCTATTGCAGAATACAAATTGCAAAGTGCGCCAATTCCAAAGAATACGCCAGACAAAATTGCACCAACACCCAAAGTAGCACCAATTCCTGATGCAATTGTTGAGTATGCTTGGCTTGCAAATACAATAAAATTAGTCATTAAAAAGCTTAAAACAGTGCCTGCAATCATCATTAATGCGCCAACAAATCTTACAATTTTGTTTTTGCACAAAATACTGAATGAACCAACAAGTGGCAACAACACTGTTAAAAAAGCCATAATGCTAAATGACAAAACTTTGCTAGAAAGTGATGTAACGAAAATATCTACTTGACCAGTGTAACCAAATATTACTTGGAAACCAGTAAAAGCAGTATCGCCATAGTTTACATAGGCACAAAATGCCATAACAACACCAAGCAAAGCAAATAATATTGCGCCATATTTAACATAATTTAATGCTTTTTTGCTTTTTCTTTTTGATTTAGCCATTCTCCCCCTCCTTGACCTTATCTTATCAAAAGAAAAATTAAAAGTAAACTTAAATTAGCATTTAAATTAGACAATTATTTACTTT
>CAVISZ010000093.1:0-1051 GCA_963645585.1 uncultured Eubacteriales bacterium | reverse complement strand
TAATTTTTAACTAAAAACGCAATAAACATCAAAATAAAAGAACAAAAAAGCACTTGCTTTAAAAGTAAGTGCAAAACTTTTTAAGTAATGATTTAATGAGAAACATCACTTCATTTTTTCTACTGATTTATTGTAAAAAACATAACAAACCTTGTCGTCTTTTTCTTTTTTGTAGACTGCCTCAAAAATGTCTTTTGCTTGAGCGAACTTGCCATTTACATATGCCCTCACGCCTTGTTCGAACTCAATTTTGTTCTTTTTTAATTTTTCACGCTTAATGCGAGGATAAGCATCTAGCGATTCGAAAATAGAAATGTATTCTTGATTATCGTGCATTAAATTACCAATGTATCTATAATTGAGGTTTAAGGCGGACGACAAGTCGTTTAACGTTGACTTTGAAAAAGTGATTAAACTTCCAAAAAGTTTGTTTACCTCGCCTATTTTTGCCGTAAAGTTAACTGAGTCTGATATTACAGTGATTGACTTTCGGGTATCATCGCCCACAACACCAAACACAACATCGCCTGTGTTAAGAGATACGCCAATTTCTAAATTTGGCATTGACACATTAGACAAATTTTTTTCTTGAATTGCTTTTATTATTGCATGAGCACAATCGTATGCCTGCCTAGAACGCGTAAAGACTGCCATAATTCCATCGCCTAAATATTTATCAATAAAGCCGTTATACTTTCTAATTATGGGAGAAACGACATTTAAATATGAATTAATATAGTTAAAGTTTTCTTCTAGCGACAAAGTGGTGCTAACCTGCGTTGAATTGCGAATGTCGCAAAACATGGTTGTTACCTCTTTTTGCACTTGCGTGCCTACAACTAAGTCCAAAATTGAGTTTTTGCCTAAAAATTTAATAAATTGCTTTGGAATATATTTTTCATACTCGTTACTTGTTTGCTTAATTATTGTTTCCTTTTTTCTGTAGTTGTCGTTTATTTTATTAAGGTCGTACTCCATTTTTAAAAACTGCTTTCCACCGCCAATGTATATTTTGTCGCCAACATTGCCGTCTGAAAGTCTTTCTATTGCC
>CAVISZ010000092.1:0-3748 GCA_963645585.1 uncultured Eubacteriales bacterium | reverse complement strand
GCATTCATTTTATCGCGGGGGGGGGAGAAGTCAACTAATTTTTTCATTTTTTTGTAATTTGGGGTACTTTTTTTAAGTTGAGGTGGTTAAAAGGTAAATTTTAGGGCTTGAAAAAACATTTTTAACCCCTCCGTCTCACATTTATGTAAAAATGTGAGCAACCACCACGAAAGCAGTAACTGAAACGTTTCGACTATCTTCGGCGTTAAAAACATATTTGCTATGGAGGAAAAGTATGTACACGATTAAAGATAGATATAACAAAAAACACCTTGAGTTTTAGCCTCAAAGTGTTTAAAATTCGTCAATCATTCTTCAATCTTTATTCATCATTTTAATTAAGCGGGTACATTTGGGCAACACATAAGGGAAAGCTATTTACAATTTTTGCAGAAGTCTAGCAAAAAGTCGAGTTTTTGAGTGTTGCTTGCCATGACCATATCAAATGAAATAACAGGGGTGTCCTCAAATGAAAGAGCACCATTTGAGTGTTTTGAAAGTTCAATTGCAACTTTTTCTGGCATGATTTTTTCTGTTTTATACAAGTACATTTTACATGAAGATGTGTTTACAACCACGCGTTTTACGCCAAGATTTGCACAAAGATTTTTTAAGTATGCAATTTTTAAAAGTGCAATTGCCTCTTTTGGAGGTTCACCAAATGTTTCTTTTAGTTGTTGTTCCACTTTGTTATAGTCGCCGTCAGAAGCAATTGTACTGATTTTTGAATACATATTAATTCTTTCATCTTCGCCGTTAACATAGCCGTCTGGCAAGTTGGCGGAAATTGCAATATCCATTTTAATTGGTTGAACTTGCTTAATTTTTTCGCCTTTTAATTCCTTAACCGCCTCTTCCAACAGTTTGCAGTACATATCGTAGCCAACTTTTTCCAAATGACCGTGTTGTTCTTTGCCTAAAATATTGCCTGCACCTCTTATTTCTAAATCTCGCATTGCAATTTTAAAACCGCTTCCAAGTTCGGTGTATTCCATTATGGCGTCAAGGCGTTTATAGGCATCTGTGGAGAGCATTTTGCTAGGGTTATAAGTAAAGTATGCGTACGCCACTCTATTACTTCTGCCAATTCTGCCCCTTAATTGATAAAGCTCGCCAAGACCTAATCTATCGGCGTCTATAACAATTAGAGTGTTTGCAAGAGGCAAATCTATTCCGCTTTCTATTAATGTTGTTGCAACCAAAATGTCATAATCGCCATTATACAAGTTCAAGATTGTTTGCTCTAGCAATTTTTCTGGCATTTGACCATGAGCAACGCCAATTCTGGCATTTGGCAAAAGTTCGGCAAGTCTTTTTGCCTGGTCATAAATACGCTCCACCCTGTTAAACACGTAAAGCACCTGTCCGCCACGGGCGATTTCTTTTTTGCAGGCATCTTGAATTAAAGTGTCGCTTTCTTCGGCAACATAAGTTTTTACAGCAATACGCTCTTTGGGCGGAGTCTGAATTATGGAAATATCTCTAATTCCCGTTAGTGCCATATTTAAAGTTCTTGGAATTGGAGTTGCAGAGAGGGTTAAAACATCTATGTTTTGTTTCATCTCTTTAATTTTTTCTTTATCGCCAACGCCAAAGCGTTGTTCTTCGTCTAGCACCAAAAGACCTAAATCTTTAAACACAACATCGCTTGACAAAAGCCTATGTGTGCCAATTAAAACATCAACCTTGCCTGAAGCAACTTCTTTTAAAATTTGCTCTTGTTGTTGTTTTGTTTTAAAGCGGTTAATAACCTGAACATTTACTGCAAAGTCTTTAAATCTTTCTTTTGCGGTGTGATAGTGTTGCTCTGACAAAATGGTTGTTGGACACAAAAATGCTACTTGTTTGCCGTCTAGCACGGCTTTATATATTGCCCTTAAAGCGACCTCTGTTTTGCCATAACCAACATCACCACAAATCAGTCTATCCATAATGCGAGGGCTTTCCATGTCTTTTTTTATATCGTTTATTGCAGAGAGTTGGTCCTCGGTTTCGGTGTATGGGAAAGCGTTTTCAAACTCATCATATAAATAGTTATCTTTTGAGTACACAAACCCTTTGCTTTTTTCACGCTTTGCGTAAATTTCCACCAAGTTAATGGCAAGTTTGCTTACGCTTTCTTTTACTTTTTGTTTGATTTTTGCAAACTGCTCTCCGCCAATTTTGTTAAGTTTTGGCTCGGCATCTCCGCCCATGTAGGCAGAAATTAAGTCTGCCTGCTCGCTTGGAAGATAAAGTTTATCTCCGCCCGAATACTCAATAACAAAATAGTCTTTTTCAGTTCCGTTTAAATTTAATTTTTCAAGGGCAACGCACTTGCCAATTCCGTGAGTGGTGTGAACAACATAGTCGCCAACTTTTGGCAAATAGAATGCGTTTCGCTTTTTTGCACTTGCACTTGTTTTGGTGGTTCTTATAGCCGTGCGTTTTACCAAATCATCGGTGCCAATTGCAATAATGCCCGCGTCTAAAAAACTGAAAGATTTAGCAAAATATTCGTCTGTTATAACAATTTGAAATTTGCTATTATTTTTTAACTCTTCGCCATATGTTAAATTGTTTTTAAGCAAAAACTCACCAATTGAATTTTTGGACTGCTCGCTACCTGCGAACATAACAACCTTGTAATTTGAACGGCTATAAATAAACAAGTCATTTTGAAGCGACTTAAAATCAAACACATAGTTTCTAGAGCCAATTGTTCTTAGATAATCGGTTACATCAACATTAAAAATTGTTTGATTGCTATTAGAAAAAACAATGCTTGGTTTAAAGTTTGTTGTGCTATTTATAGAGTTATAAAAATTTAAGTGTTCGGGCAAAAGTTCACCATTTGAGACATAGTCATAAATGCTTGCCGAAACGCTTTTGTATTCATCGTTTAAATCGTCAAAAACTTTTTTAGGCTCGCTTACAACAAATTTTGCGTTTGGCAAAAGTTCTATAATGCTTTTAGAATTTTCATAAAATGGCAAAATAAAACCACAGTCGTTATCAACCACACCATCGTTTATGCCGTTTGCAACTTGATTAATTATTGTGTGAATTTTAATTAAATTATCACCCGAGAGGTTAGAGTTTAGCACTGCTGTTTTTAATTTATTTATTGCAATTTCAGTTTGCTCTTTTGAAAAAAAGTTTAATTTATTTGGTGGAACAACAACTTCAGATAAATCGTTAATTTTTTGCATTTCTGACAAATCAAAAGAATAAATATTATCAATTTCATCATCAAAAAAATCAATTCTAATTGGATTAGAAATGTTTTCGGTTTCAGTTTTAAAATAAATATCTAAAATATCGCCTTTTACAGAAAAATCGCCATATTTTTCTATATTTTGGCACCTTTTATAGCCATTTAAAATTAATTTATTAATTAATTCTTGCATATTTATTTTTTGATTTTTTTGCAATTTTAAATAATTATTAATTTCTAAATTATTATAAAATTTATACAAAAGGGTTTCAGGATTAATTATCAATATATTTGCCTTGCCAAAATAGAAATTATATAAACTTTTTGCTGTTTCGGACTGCCATGCTTCGTTTTTTACAAGAGAAAAAACTGGTGGCACAAGGTCGGTTATTATTTGCTCGTAAGCAACTTTTAGGCTTGTTAAGCCGTCTTTTATTTCTAATAGTTCAATTTGGTCCTTTGGAATAAACACAATTTTGTTATTTTTTGAGAGTGAATACAAACTCAATATTTTTTCACCCGCAAAAGCCCCACATACGCAAAAAGTGAGGT
>CAVISZ010000091.1:0-9558 GCA_963645585.1 uncultured Eubacteriales bacterium | reverse complement strand
CCCTTAAATCTTCTTTATATTCGTCCATAATTATATCTCCTTTTTTTAGACATTTTTGATTTTGTGTTTAATTAATGCAACAAACAAAACAATGTGTATTATTTCGAATGTTGAATTTTCTTTAAATGTAACATATAATACAACAGATGTCAACAAAATTTACATCTGTCTATTATTTTTAGGAGGCAAACATGACAAAAATAGAAGTCGAACATTTTACTCAAGATTATGGTCATGGCAGAGGAGTTTTTGATATTTCGTTTAAAATTAACGAGGGCGAAGTTTATGGATTTTTAGGTCCTAACGGTGCGGGCAAATCTACAACCATAAGGCATTTGATGGGGTTTTCTAAGCCACAAAAAGGACACACCAAAATTTTGGGGCTAGACAGTTTTGAAAACTACAACAAGTTTATGAACAAAGTTGGCTATCTCCCAGGGGAAATTGCCTTGCCTGATGGTTTAAACGGCTACGAGTTTTTGGATATGATGAAAAAGTTAAAAGGTGTAAAAGATGACGCATATTTAAATCATCTTTTAGAGCTTTTTGAACTTGACCCAAGTGGCGAAACCAAGCGTATGAGTTTGGGCGTTAAACGAAAACTTGCCGTTGTTACTGCATTTATGAACGACCCCGACATTTTAATTTTAGACGAGCCAACAAGCGGGCTAGACCTTGCCATGCAACAAACATTTATTGAGTTTATTAAAGAAGAAAAAGCACGAGGCAAAACAATTTTGCTATCTAGCCATATTTTTAGCGAAGTTGACGCAACATGCGACCGCATTGCAATAATAAAGGACGGGCACATTGTTTCTGAATTTATTGCCAACGACTTAAAGCACAACAATAACAAAAATTATCAAATTTTGTTTGAAAACAGTCAAGAGAAAAACAAATTTGCAGATGAGTTTGCAAATTCTAGTGACTTTAAAATTGTGACAAATGACGCAGAAACTTTAACCATAAATGTTGACGACCAAAAAATCAACTCACTTGTTAAGGCAATTGCAAAGTACAAAATAAAAGAGTTTACACATTTAAAAGAGACGCTAGAAGATTACTTTATGAGTTACTACAAAGAGGACAAAGATTTTGGAGGTGCGTTATAATGGAAAAAGTGATTGAAATTAAAAACCTTACAAAAGACTATGGTCAGGGCAAGGGCGTGTTTGATGTTAACTTGTGCATTCACAAAGGCGAAATGTTAGGCTTTGTTGGCTCTAATGGTGCTGGCAAAACCACAACAATTAGAAACATTATGGGCTTTTTAAAACCCGACAAAGGCACAATAACCGTAAACGGACTCTCCTCGTGGGAGGATAGCGAAAAGATAAAAAAATACATAGGCTATGTTCCAGGCGAGATTGCCTTTCCTGACCTTAAAACGGGCACCGAGTTTATTAAGTCGCAAGCCGAGTTTTTGGGGCTTAAAGACATGAGTTATGCAAACTACTTAATAGAAAAGTTGCAACTAGACCCGTCCGCCAACCTAAAGCGAATGAGCAAAGGCATGAAACAAAAAACGGCAATTGTTGTTGCGCTTATGGCAAACCCAGACATAATAATTTTGGACGAGCCAACAACGGGGCTTGACCCTCTTATGCGTGTTGCATTTTTAGATATAATAAAAGCCGAAAAAGACAAAGGCAAAACAATTTTAATAAGTTCTCACCTTTATGAGGAGTTAGAAAAAAACTGCGACCGTGTTGCCCTTATAAACAAAGGTCAAATTATTGATGTTGCAGTTATGAGCGAAATTAAAAATCGCCCTGTTTCTAACTTTAAAATTGAGTTCAATAAGCAAGAGGACTATTTAAAATTTAAAAAATTAAACTACAAAATTGTGCGTGACCAAGCCATGTATAATCAAGTTACAATAGAGATAGCCAAGGCGGACATCAACAAACTTTTTAACGATTTAACCGCCTACGATTTAAAATTTATTGCAGAAATAAAATACACACTTGAAAAGCACTTTAATGAGGTAATAAAAACAAAAAAGGAGAACAAAAATGATAAGTAAGCCATTATTTAAACAATCTTGCAAAGCAAATGCAGGAACATGGACTTTTGTGACAGTTATAACCTGCTTTATGCTTGCAATAATAATTTTTGTGCTTGGCAATTTAAATGTAAACGAAATACGCTCAAGCATGACAGATATGTTTGTAAGCGATGCGATTGAATCTACCATACAAGAACAATCTATGACATATTTTGACCTTGCAAACACTTCACTTTCTAGTTATCAGGACAATTTTAACAGTTTAAAAGGTCTTTTAACAAGCGGACTAGATGACACTCAAAAATCAGATATTATTGGTGCATATAAAACTGCCATTTCTGGCGGTGCAAACGACAAAGAAGCACGTGAAGGCATTTGCGCAAACAAATCTGAAGCCGAGCAAAAAGCCATTAACACTCTTTTAAACTATTATCTTGCCGAGGGCGAAAACTATGACGATTCGCATATTTCCACCTATGTTTTATCGCAAATCTCCGATGCAATTTACAATCAAATAAAACAAGAGCAAGACGAGGAAACTGCAGATCAAGCAAAAAAGTTTATAACCACTGCCACCAACGCTTTTGTTCAATCGGGCTCTTCTGATGTGACTGAATTTGCAACCTATTACATTCCATCTGAATTAAAAAAAGTTTTCTATGAGCAAAGTTTTGAATATAGCGATGAAACAATGTACATTGCCGACTATTTTTCAAAGGACGAAATAGAAAACACTTCCCACTCAGCCATAATTTCTTTTAGAGCACAACTAGATGTTAAAGAAAAACAAATTCGCGAGCAAAATCCTAGTTATTCTGACGAACAAGTGGCAACCGAACTTAAAGCATACAAGGCTACATTAATTAGCGACATGACTCAAACCCTAGTAGACAAACTTCCAGAAAAAGTTACAAAAGCACTTAATGAAATAAGCGGACTTGATGTTTACGGCTTGGTTGTTGGCTCTATATTCTTTAGAATTGCAGGGCTTTTACTTCCTATGATTTTTGTAATTATGACCGCAAACAACTTAATTGCAGGGCAAGTAGACTCGGGCTCTATGGCATATGTGCTTTCAACTCCAACCAAAAGGAAAACTGTTGTTTTTACGCAAATTGCCTACCTTTTATCTTCACTCTTTTGCATGTTCTGCCTAACAACTTTAACCAGCGTTGTTTGTCTTGCAATTGTTAATTCTGCCGAAATTACAATCACCTACTCCGAACTTCTTTTATTAAACCTTGGTGCATTTGTTACAATGTTCGCAATTTCTGGCATATGCTTCTTGGCTTCGTGCTGGTTTAACAGAAGCAAAATGTCTATGTCGGTTGGTGGCGGACTTACAATGTTCTTCTTGGTTGCAACCATTTTAGGACTTTTTGGCTCAAGCGTAATTCCTAGTGCAATAAGAATTGACGCAATGAAAATGTTTAACTATGTGTCAATTATAACCTTGTTTGACGCAACATCAATTTTGGGTGGAACTTTAACCTTCCTTTGGAAATTTGCAATTTTAATTGGAATAGGAATTGCCACTTACATTATTGGTGCTAAAAAATTTGAGAAAAAAGATTTACCACTTTAATACGCCAAATTTAAACATTGTTTATCTTTGGTTCAAAAAAGGCATGCTTTGTTTAAAAAGCATGCCTTTTTTGTTTTTTATTTATTTGCTTCTTTCATCGTCTTTTTCTAAGTTTAAAGAAGATTCCCTATAGCAAAACTTATTAATGTTAGATGTCGTTTGAGTGTTTTCTATAGCCAATTTTGTAGGCTTTGCATAGTCTGGATTTAAAAGTCTCTCATTGCCAATTTCAAACAATTTTAATTTTAATTTATTGCCTCTTGCAACAAGTTTGTTGTGTTGTTTGGTTGCTTGGTGTTGCAAATAACTGGTTATGGTTTTCTTTGAGGAGTTGCGGGTTAAATCTAAAAAGTTGCCAATGTTTGTATTTATTTTTCTTTTGAGTTTTATGTGTTGAACTAATTTGTGAGCAAGAGTAAAAAGTGCGTACGAAACAGGCAAAGTTAAAGCACCCAACGCCCAGCCTCCAAACAAAACAACTGGATACGCAACAATTAATGTGAGTGCAGGAATAATGCCAAAATAAACAACCGAAAAGTTATCAGCATTTTTTTCTTTTACCTCTTGTTTTAATTGTTCCTTTTGATTTACAAATTGGTTAATTAAAAAGTCTTGTTTAGGCTTGTCATAATCAAGTGCAACAACCATGTCGTTACCCTCAGATTTTCTGATTTTGTAATTAATACACTTTTTGGCTTTTTTGCTTAACATACTCTACCTCTTCTGTATTTTTCACTTTGATTATCGCATACCATTCACTCTTTGTCAAGGTGCAAAAATTTATAACGCCACCTTTCCGCCTCGCCTTTATTTGGGCAGTCTCAATCTTTTAATAATTTTTTTAGTGTGCTTTTTGTATGCCAAAAACCTTTATCTAAGATTTGTTGATCGTCAAATATATTTTATCTATTTACTTCTTTCATCGTCTTTCTCTAAGTTTAAAGTAGATTCCCTATAACAAAACTTAGAAGTGTTAGAAGATGTAGTTTGAGTGTTTTCTGAAGTCAATTTAGTAGGCTTTGCATAGTCAGGATTTAAAAGTATTGCATTACCAATTTCAAACAATTTTAATTTTGATTTATTGCCCCTTGCAACAAGTTTGTTGTGTTGTTTGGTTGCTTGATGTTGCAAATAATTGGTTATGGTTTTCTTTGATGAGTTGCGAGTTAAATCTAAAAAGTTGCCAATATTTGCATTTGTTTCTCTTTTATGTTTTATATGCTGAGCTAGTTTAACACCCCCAAAAAGAGCGTACAAAACAGACGCGGTTAAAACACCAAAAGCCCAACCTCCCAAAAATATAACTATATATGCGAGGGCAGGAACAATACCTAAATAAACAAACCAAAATTTATCATATTTGCTTACTTTTACATCTTGTTTTGCTTGTTTCTGTTGGTTTATATATTGGTCAATTAAGAAATCTTGCTTAGGCTTATCATAATCAAGTGCAACAGCCATGTAGTTACCCTCAAATTTTTTGATTTTATAATTAATACACTTTTTTGCTTTTTTACTTAACATACATTATACCTCTTATGTTTTTTCGCTTTTATTATCGCATGCCATTCCCCCTTTGTCAAGGTGCAAAAATTTATAACGCCACCTTTCCGCCTCGCCTCTCACACTTTTACACCCAAAGCAATAGACATTTTTTTGTTTTTTTAGTATAATCCATTTTATGAATGCAATAAAGAAAAAAGATTTATTTAAAGATTTATTTAAAAAAACACAATTTATAACATGCCCTATATGTGGTACAAAATTAAACCTAGACAATGAAAGTTTAGTTTGTGAAAACAATCATACTTTTAATATTAATAAAAAGGGTTATGTATCCTTATTAAAAAAACAAAAAAAATTTGACAGTACCATATATACAAAAGAACTATTTGAAAATAGAAGAAAAGCGATTTTAAGTGGCTTATACTCTGAAGTTCATAACGAAATAGCAGACTTTGTAAATAGTTCTTTGAATAACGATGTTAATATCTTTGAAATAGGTAGTGGCGAGGCAACTCATAGTGACTTGATAAAAACTAAAATTCACAAATCAAACAACTATGTTGTCTCTGACCTAGCAAGTGTTTCTATTGACCTAGCAACGGAATATTTAAATGACGGACTTTTACCTTTGTTATGTGACGCCTATAATTTACCGATTGCAAGCAATTCAATTGATTACGTGATTGATATTTTATCTCCTTATTACTACAAGGAGATAAATAGAGTGTTAAAAAAAGATGGTTATTTTATAAAAGTTTTTCCTGAAAAAGAATATCTAAAAGAAATAAGAGACCTTGTTAACATGAATGAATACACTAAACAAGATGAAGTTTTTTTAAATTTTTGTAAATACTATAATGTAATTCATGAAAAAACAATAAAATTAACAACCAAAATCTCAAGCGATTTAGCATATTGTATATTTAAAATGACGCCAATGACCAACAATCGCTCTGCAGACATATGTTTAAATAAAATAACTATCAATTTAAAAATTGTATTTGCTCAAAAAAAATAGACAATCGCAAGTTATGTCTATTTTTTATATTCTAATCGACTAAATCTTTTAATAATTTTCTTAGTGTGCTTTTTGTATGTATGCAAAAACCTTTATCTAATGATTGTTGATTATCAAATAGGTCATTGCTCTGCATCGCACAACCACCCCCACAAATATAAATTGCCTCACACTTTAAACATTTGGGCTTATTTATTGTCAAATTATTTTGCCATTTCTTAAAATTTTCAGTATTTATAATTTCATCAAAACTATTAGTGTTAATATTGCCACATTTTTCTTTGCCTGAATGCCAATATCCATGACAAACGGTAACATCACCATTTGGACTAAAGCACAACTGATGCCCGCCAATAGCTCCACAATCATTATATTTAAATTCTTTACTATTAAAGGCTCTAATTTTTCTTTGTAGTCTATCATCCACGATGGAATATTTTTGTAATAATTCATTAGATTTAAACAAAAACTTTGATGCCTTAGTATAGTAATCTTTCCAACTTTCATCCTTCTCAGTGAAATGTAACAAATTGTAGTTAATATCTTTTACACCTAAATTTTTTAACCATTCTAAAAATGAATCTTGATTGTTTAATATTTCTTTTGTTAAAGTTACAGAAAGACCTACATTAATATGATTATTGTTCAATAATGTAATTTTGTTAATTATTGTATCATATACACTTTTATCAGAACCACTTTTAAAAATCCTGTTTGTATCGTTAATATTTTTAGGTCCATCAATTGAAATACCTACACCAAAGTTATGTTTTTTGAAAAAATCAATCATATCATCGTTAATTAATGTTGCATTTGTAACAATAGAAAACTCCCATTCAATATCTTTATTTTCTTCAAACTTCTCAACCGCATATTTTATTTTATCAAACGCAGTCAAAGGCTCTGCACCATAAAAAACAACGGTTGCCTTAACAAATTTCTTTTGAATCAAATGATTTACATATTTACTCACAATATTATCAATTGTTGCATATGCCATCTCTGTTTTGTATTTATCTTCTAATTTACCTATAAAACAATACTTACAACTCAAATTACACATGTTGGATGGAATTATATAAATAAGGGAAATTCCACTTTTAACACATTCGTTTACATATTTTTTTAACAAGTGCGTTGCTTCAACATCTTTTTCTTCACTATCTATTATAATACCTCTTTGCGACAGTTCAGCCAACTCAGAGTCATTGAAAAAACCAAAGTTGCCATTTTTCAATGATTGATATTCCTCATTATTTAACACAACAGGTTTAAAAAGTATACTATTGAAACATGCAACTTGTTTATTATTTAACCTTATAAAATGATTATATTTGGATAACATTATTCACCTTTTGTAATTTTAAAAAGGCATACTCGTTAAAGCATGCCTTTTTTGACTTTTAAGCTTTATAAACTTTTTCTATTTCTTTTTTTAAATTTACAGTTTCACCTGAAGCACATTTATTGCTACATGTAGAACCTGCGCCACAATTGCAATTACATGACCCGCAATTGCAAGTAGAACTAGCAGAGTACTTCCTACTCTCCACTTTATTCATGTCAATTACTTTCATATTATACTACCTCCTTAACCGTGATAATACTAAAGAAATAAGGTTTTGTCAAATGTTTTTTATCTATATCTATCACCTAATTACCCATACATTATTTTTTGCACAAAAGAAAAAACAAGTTGACAAAAATGGTAAAAATAAGGTTTTTGTCAATTGAAAACTTTACTTTAAAAAATCGTACGACTATGAAGAATAGGTTTATTAGAAAGCAACAAAGATGAAATTCACGGCAGTTACTTTTAGTACAAAATGGTTTAAAATTTTGCTTGCATTTATTGATGCTTTGGCATATAATACTGCCATATAAGAGGTAAACGCCCATGAGAAAATATATTGTTTTACTTCAAAGAAAATTAAAATTTGAAATATAATACACTCTTTTTAATCTAACTTACATTTAAGTTAGGCTTTTTTGCATATGTTTATAACAATCAAAAATTCTTTTAAAAAGGAGTGTATTTTTTATGTCAAAAATTAAAAAAATTATTTTAGCAGGACTTTTGCTTGCCACAACAATTGTCCTTAGCAGATTTTTATCTATTAAAACACCAATTGTGGTTATTTCATTCTCGTTTATTCCTGTTATGCTTTCGGGAATTTTACTTGGTCCTTGGTACACCATGCTTATTTCAGGGCTAGCCGACTTAATTGGTGCCCTTTTGTTTCCATTTGGAGCGTATTTTGTGGGCTATACAATATCCGCTTGCCTTGCGGGCTTTATTTATGGAATTTTTTTGCAAAGAAAAAACAACCAAAGTGCAAAAAAATTAATTTTAAATCTAATTCTTAGTTGCCTAGGGGTACTTATTGTTTGCAATGGCGTTTTAAACAGCCTTTGGATATACATAACCACCAAAAAGGCTTTTTGGGCAATTCTTCCAACCAGACTTTTAAAGCAACTTGCCATGCTTCCAATTCAAGTAATTGTAATTTATTTTTTAAATTTGGGTTTAGACAAAATGGGGCTCTACGGTCGTCTGTTTTGCAAAGATGAGCAATTAGAAAATTCAGAGCAAAACGAAGAAAAGCAAGCTTTAGATGAGAACTTGCAAACAGAGTCAACATCTAACACACCTAGCGAGGTGAAGAATGATAAAGTTTGAAAATGTTTGTTTTAAATATCCTGAGTTCAGTTTAAACAATATAAGTTTTGAAATTAACCGCGGAGAAATTATTGCCATAACTGGCAACAACGCTAGTGGCAAAACTACTTTAATAAAACTCTTATCGGGGCTTTTAAAAACAAAAAAAGGGTCAATTACAATAAACGATGTTCCCATTAAAAAAAGTAAAACAAGAACGGCTATTGTATTTCAAAACCCCGACAATCAAATTATTTTTGGCAATGTTTACGATGATATTTCCTTTACTCTTTGCAATTATCAAATTGACAAAAAGGAGTTTGACGAGCGTATATCAAACGCCTTAAAAATGATAAACATGCTTGAGTTTATGCACAAAGACACGCTTTCGCTTTCAACGGGGCAAAAGCAGAGAATTGCAATTGCCAACATGCTTGCAATAGAACCAGAAATTGTCATATTTGACGAAGCGAGCGTATATTTGGACCCAACCACAAAACAGGTTTTGTACGATTTGTTTTTAACTTTAAAACAAAAAGGCACAACAGTTATTTTTACCACCAATTTAATAGAAGAAATTGTGTACGCCGACAAAACAATGATTTTAAACAATGGCACATTGCAAGTGTTTGATGACACACAAAATATATTGTACAATCTTGGTGTGTATAGAAATAACGGCACATATATTCCACTTAAATTAGAAATTATAGAAAAATTAAAATTAAAAAATTATCAAAATAATAACCAAATATTACAAGAAATAATAGGCGGTTAAATAT
>CAVISZ010000090.1:2139-3620 GCA_963645585.1 uncultured Eubacteriales bacterium | reverse complement strand
ATATTTTTTTTGTTTTTATTAAATATTTGTTGAATTTTGCTAAAATTTTGCAAATTTATATATGTAAAATATTTTTAATAAATATCATTTATTTTTGAATTTTTGATTGTGATGTGATATAATAACATCATGGATAGAATGAAGTGGCTTGTAGAAGAATTAAACAAGCATTGTTACAATTATTATGTTTTAGATAACCCTACAATTTCTGATGCAGATTTTGATAAAATGTATGATGAACTTTTAAACCTAGAAAAATCAACAGGCATTGTGCTAGAAAACTCTCCAACAAAAAGAGTCGGTGGCGAAGTGCTAGATGGTTTTGTTAAACGTACTCATAAATTCAGAATGTATAGTTTAGATAAATGCAAAACATTTGAAGATTTAAAAAGTTTTGTTTCTGATATAAAAAAAGTTGAGCCCAAAGCAACATTTACTCTTGGTTATAAATATGACGGACTTACAATTGTTATTAGTTACGAAAATGGTTATTTTAAAAATGCAACCACTCGTGGCAACGGCATTGTTGGTGAAGATGTTACAGAGCAGGTTAGAACAATCAAAAGTGTTCCTTTAAAAATAAAATTTGAGGGCGAATTGATTGTGTCGGGCGAGGGTATGATAACAAACGCCAACCTTGCTAAATATAACAAAACATCAAATGAACCACTTAAAAATGCTAGAAATGCGGTAAGCGGAGCAATAAGAAATTTAGACCCAAAAGAAACTGCAAAACGCAATCTTGATTTTTTTTGCTATAACGTGCTTTATGCAGAGGGCAAAACTTTTAAAACTCAAGTAGAAATGAATGAGTTTATCAAAGAAAATAACTTTTTAAGCGAGCCATACTCAAAAGTGTTTTCTAACGCAGATGAAATTTGTGAAGAAATTTCAAAAATTGACAAAATTAAGTCAGACCTTGGCATTTTAATAGACGGCATGGTGTTAAAACTAAATGAAGTGTATTTAAGAGATGAGTTTGGTTATACAAGCAAATTTCCTAAATGGGCAATGGCTTATAAATTTGAAGCCCAAGAAGTTACAAGCATATTAAACGATGTTGTTTGGCAGGTGGGCAGAACAGGCAAAGTAACTCCAATTGCAGAAATAGAACCTGTTGAACTTGCAGGTGCAACAGTAAAACGTGCAACGCTCAATAATTATGGTGACATTGTTCGAAAACAAATACAAATTAATTCAAGAGTGTTTGTAAGACGAAGCAACGAAGTTATTCCAGAAATTTTAGGTCTTGCAGAACTTTTGCCTAATAGCAAAAAAATAGAAAAACCAACAAACTGCCCATGTTGCAACACAGCGCTTAAAGAGATTGGTGCACTTTTGTTTTGCCCCAACAGAAAGGGTTGCAAAGAGCAAGTTATTGACAGACTAACACATTTTGTATCTCGTGATGCAATGAATATTGAAGGTTTAAGCGAGCAAACAAACGCACAATTTTATGAGGCATTTGGACTTTATGAGCC
>CAVISZ010000090.1:0-2129 GCA_963645585.1 uncultured Eubacteriales bacterium | reverse complement strand
GTGTATAAGAAACGCAACAAAAGAAGAACTTGCTTCAATTAGAGATATTGGCGACATTGTTGCAACTTCCATTACAGACTTTTTTACTGACGACTTTAACAACAAAATGATTGATGACCTTTTAAATGTTGGAATAAAAGTTAGTCAAACAACAAAAACAATCGGTGGAATATTTGACGGCAAAACTTTTGTTTTAACAGGCACTCTTCCAACATATTCCAGAAATGACGCAACGCTTTTAATAGAACAAAATGGCGGGCAAACTTCAACAAGTGTTTCAAAAAACACATCATATGTGCTAGCAGGTGAGAGTGCGGGAAGCAAGCTAGACAAAGCAAAATCGCTTGGCGTAACAATAATAACTGAGCAAGAATTTAACGAAATGCTAAAAAAATCTTAAAAAACTATGTACTTTTTAAAAAACATGTGTTATAATGTCACACGTAAATATATATATTAGAGGTAAATGTATTATGATGAATAGACCACCAATTGATGAATTGGCACAAAAAACAGATAACAATAAATACAAACTTTCAATTCTTATGTCAAAAAGAGCAAAAGAATTAGAAAAACGTCATATCGAAAATGACCCAAACTATGAAAACAAAAAGGTTATTGCTGCCGCTGCAGAAGAAATTTTTGAGGGCAAAGTTGTTCCTAGTGACCAACAATAGTTTTGTTAAACAAGGAGTATAAAATTAATTTTTTAAAATCTTTATCAAAAGGCAAAATTTTAGCATGACCTAAATTTGCCTTTTGTTTTTTTGTTAAATTAAAACACTATTTGCTTTTTATTAATTGAAAATAAGTCATAAAAAACAAAGTCCTTTAAAGTTGACAAAAATAGCGAAAAAAACATTTGTACATTTTTAATAAATATTGTACAATACTAAAAAAGGTTGTGTATGAAACTGAATAATTCAATTAAACTTGCAATAGCAAACTTTTCACTTTTTTGGAAATTGTTATTGTATAAAATTATTGCACTAGGCGTGGGGATTTTATTTGTTTTGCCAACTCTTGGCGTTTTAAAACAAGCATTTTTGTCAAGCGGTTTTTCTGAGGCAATAACTCAAATGTTCACCGCTCCCGCATTTCAAAGTATAACAACAATAGCGGATAACATCTTGGCAGTTTTTAATTCTATTTTTGCTGGCGTTTCTAATCTTGCAACAAGCAATGTATTTGTTTTAATTTATTTGTCAATAGTTATATTTATAATTGTTCCATTCTTGTTAAAACTTAGCGATGTTCCTGCAAGCGAGTGTGCATATAGTTATATGTCAAGTTTAAATAAAAACTCTTTTACCATTAACTATATAAATATGTTTGGCAAATCTGCAGGTTATAGCATATTAAGAGCGTTGTTTGAAGTGCCTTTGGTTTTTGCAATTGGCGCAGGAGTTTATGGCTTTTTGCAATTGATTGAAGTTAGTAATGCAATGGCAATTATTGCTCCACTTTTAATGTTTATTTATGTTGTGTTAATGCTCGCCTTAAACAGTTCAATTTTTAATGGTTGGGCTCCAAGCATTGTTGTGTTCAATTGTTGTGCAACAAAAGCATTTGTTAAAGGTGCAAAGGCAGTTAAAAGAAACTTCTTCTCTGTGCTTTCTAGTTTTATGGTTGTTGCTTGCATTTTGGCATGCCTATTCTATCTTTTTGGTTTGTACTCATTTATTGTAACAATTCCATTTTACGCACTTGTTGTTGCAGTGTTTGGACAAGTTTTATATTTTGAAAGTCAGGGCATGGATTACTATATAAGTCCAGAAAAAATTATCAAGCCAAGAAAACTTGAATGTGCTGATAACATTTCAAAAGTTAAAAACATTATTTAAAAATTTTTAAGCAAGTGCAGAAATATTTTTTGCATTTGATTAAAAGTTTTTATAGTGTTAATTAATTAACATTCAAACTTAAAAAATATATTAAAAATGTAAATTATTTTTTGTGGTTTTACTTAATAAATGCGATAAAAAATAATTATCTTATTTAGAGCAAATTTTATTTATAATTGCTTTAAAAATTGTTTAAAACCATAATAAATTAACTTTGATAAAAGTTGAAAATTAGTGCTAGAGCACTTAAAAAACTATAATATATTTTTTTGATGTTTTAAAAAC
>CAVISZ010000089.1:0-2292 GCA_963645585.1 uncultured Eubacteriales bacterium | reverse complement strand
ACACTGTTATCTTCATATTTCCTCCAATTTTATTTAATTATAACATATTTATCTAAAACAATTATTAATTTTTCAACAAATTTTCAATAGTTCTTTTGCTTAAGACAATTGCGCCACCAATAACCATTTCTTGATTTAATCCAAAAATTTCCTTGCCCAAATCTGTTTTTTGATTAAACATTACATATCTAAATTTGCCGTATTCTTTTGCTTTCTGCATTGCATGGCGAGAGCCACTGTCACCTTGACTTTGTTTAAAACTTGCAATCAATATAACAGCTTTTGATAGCATAGCTTGCAATCTATCACGTTCAATAAATCTATTTATGACTTCATATTTATTTCGTGGTTTGTTTACATATTCTGTTATTACCAAACCACCACTTGCAATAATGTCGTTAGCAAGTTTTTCATTTTCTTTAGGATATAAATCATCAAACGATGTGGGCAAGATTGCGATAGTATTTCCACCACTAGATAAACAAGTTTTATGGGCAACAGTATCACAGCCACGAGCGAGTCCACTCACGACTACCAAATTATTGGTTACTAATTCTTTTACAATTTTTTGCTCTCTGATTTCAATATTGGGTGTTGGAGTTAACACTCCAACAACTGCAATATTTTTATCGGTATCAGATAAAAGTTCAATATTTCCTTTGTAAACAAACAAAAATGGTTTTTCGCTGTTTTTAATATTATTATTAACCTTTGGAAAGCTATCATCAAAAGCACAAACAACATTCAAGCTTTTTTCTTGCAATTCTCTTTCTGTAGAACAAATGTCAATATCAAATTCTTCAACTTTTTCTTTTGAGAACTCTCGCCAAAACATAGCATTAGATTTTATAATGCCATTTTTTATCATTTCATAGAGCCTTATTGCTAAATATGAATTCATTTTGACTCCTAGTTTTTGCCATCACATAAGGTGTATTTCATATAATTTTCTGATTATTCAATTGCTAAAAAGTCGCCTTTTTATCATTCTCGCATCTGCGTAAATTATATCGCTTTTTGCTTCAAAATCAAACAATATTTGAAACTATCTTCACCCACAAAAACGCTTTCGATATAAATATCAACAAAAACCACATCTTTCCAATTAATTGATCTTTTATTTATTTCGCCAGCTTTTAAATAAAATGTGCCTTTTAACAATCAAAATAAATGTGGCACAAAAACTTACTTTTTAGACAATGACTGCCGTGAATTTGTGTTCCCTCGCGGGCATAAAATTGATGCCATTTTGATGATTGACAGGTAATCATTAAAAAGTATATAATCACAATATCTCGCAATTTGTTCCGCAGAAAGAGACTTGTAATCTCAATAAAACAACTCTCAAAACCTAATTTGAGGTTTGAGAGTTATGTAATTCTGTATAAGACTAAAACATATGTTAATGTCTACACTTGTATGTGTTGGTTTGAGAGTTATGTAATTCTGTATAAGACTAAAACACCAAATTGTTGTTTGTTAGCACTCTTATCGTTTGAGAGTTATGTAATTCTGTATAAGACTAAAACGACAATCTGGTAAACGTTTATATATAGTATGTTTGAGAGTTATGTAATTCTGTATAAGACTAAAACTAAAGATAGGCGATAGTTGTCCATTGCTTGGTTTGAGAGTTATGTAATTCTGTATAAGACTAAAACAAAATAATCGCTAATGCAATTGATAGGAGTGTTTGAGAGTTATGTAATTCTGTATAAGACTAAAACTATATACATCGCACGTTATACCAGGCTATGGTTTGAGAGTTATGTAATTCTGTATAGGACTAAAACTATGTGAATTGTCGTAAGTCCCTTTGTTGTGTTTGAGAGTTATGTAATTCTGTATAGGACTAAAACCAAAATACTACGCATAGTGACGATATTATAGTTTGAGAGTTATGTAATTCTGTATAGGACTAAAACGATGTCTAAAGCGGAATTGGAACAAATGCTGTTTGAGAGTTATGTAATTCTGTATAGGGCTAAAACTATCTCGATGTCCTAAAGCTGTTGCAACATGTTTGAGAGTTATGTAATTAACTAAGTCTATTTCTTTTGCCTGCCACAAATAAGATATCGGGCACAATTTTTTCTATTTGAAGTAGTGTAGCTTTTGATAAAAGAGTTAAATTTTTACTTTCTTAATATCTGTAATGTCGCAAACTAAAGCTTTTGGGGGAATGCTTTTGCGACTTTTTTGTAATATAAAACCACCAGTGCACATGGTGGTTTTTATGGGGTGCACCCCAAAAGTTGGACAAAAAATTTAATTTTTATATTGCTATATTTT
>CAVISZ010000088.1:0-5979 GCA_963645585.1 uncultured Eubacteriales bacterium | reverse complement strand
TGGTCGGGCGTGCCAGAATTTGATAAAATTGAATACGAGCAATCTCCTTTTGTTTATGAACAAGACCATTTTGACGGCATGTGCTTGTGTGCCAAAAATGACATAGACTGCATCAACAAGCAATATTATCACTTTTCGGGCACAGTTAGACAATTAGACGGAAAAACTTACATTTATTCAAGATATGACACTGCAAAATATACAGTTGTCACAGACGAACAAATGCAAAAATATAACTTAAAACTTGGCGACTACGTAAGCGGAAATGCCTGCCTTGTTAGTGCAAACTATGGCTCGCTAGAACAAGTATATGATGTAAACTTTAGCAAAAATGAGGCTAGCAGACTTGTAGACGCACACAAGGTAAAAATTGAAAACTTAACAAATATTGCTCAAATTTATGATAAAATTTGTCAAAATAGTGAAAAAAACATCACAATTGTTGCAGAACTAGAAGTAGATAATCGAAGCATTTTAAAACTGAAAGACAAATGTGTATATTTTTGTAGCAAAGAGTTAGATAGCACTTCAAGGTCATATAATGCACTTATAGATTGTTTAAAATTGGTTAAAAATTTAAGCATTGAAAACAAAGCGTTTTCTCTATATTTAATAGATATAGACTATATATATAGCATTTTAAATGTACATTTCAATTCTTTAAAAATGACAAGCATGCAACCAGAACTTGATGCAGGGCAATATATAAAGAGCATTTTATCGTATGTTAAAAACTCTAAGTTAGGAAATGTTGTAATATACGAAAACAAAAACTATAAAAGAAATGAGTATTTAGGTGCAATATTAAATAAATATCTATAATTCGCAAAAAATATATTTGCTATTTGGTTTGATAAAATAAAATTTTGTGATATGATACTAAGGTTATCGAATAAAATGTAAATATGCTAAGGCGTAACTTGCTTACGTTTGGCTGGGAGGAAAATTTGGATAAAAAAAATAAAAGGTTTAACATAACATATATAATACTTTTACTACTTGTTGTTGTGTTGTGTGTATATTTGGGCACTCAAAAAACTGGTGACATTGGTGAAAAAATAGATTCTACAACCGCAGTCACTTTAATTAAAGAACAAAAAATATCTCAAGTTTGGTATCAAGGTGCCAACTTTAGAATGAGGCTTGCTGAGGGCAGTAGCGTAGAAAACGCAAAAGACTTTCCAACAAGTGCCGACTATAACTTTGTAATTGGAACAGAGTCAGAACAACAAATCATAATAAATGCAGTTATGGAAACAAAACTTGCAGACGGGGCAAGCATAGAGCTTAGCCATAGCGATGTTGTTGATTATTGGTCATATATCATTCCAGTGCTTTATCTTGGCGGTGGTGTGCTTTTAATTTTCTTGTTCTATAAAATGATGAACAGGTCAAATAACAGCGCAATGACCTTTGGCAGAAGCAAAGCAAGACAATCTAACAATGTTAAAGTTAGATTTAGTGACATCGCAGGGGCAGATGAAGAAAAAGAGGAACTTAAAGAAATTGTAGAGTTCTTAAAAAATCCTCGCAAGTTTACAAACCTTGGTGCAAGAATACCAAAAGGCGTGCTTTTGGTTGGTAACCCAGGAACAGGTAAAACCTTGCTTGCAAGAGCGGTTGCTGGTGAAAGCAATGTTCCATTCTTGTCAATTTCGGGCTCAGACTTTGTTGAAATGTTTGTAGGTGTTGGTGCAAGCAGAGTAAGAGACTTGTTTGAACAAGCAAAACGTAATGCTCCTTGCATTGTGTTTATAGACGAGATTGACGCAGTTGGCAGACAACGTGGTGCAGGTCTTGGCGGTGGCAATGATGAACGTGAGCAAACATTAAACCAATTGTTGGTTGAAATGGACGGTTTTGAAGCCAACGAGGGCATTATTGTCTTGGCTGCAACAAATAGAAGTGACGTTTTGGACCCTGCACTTTTAAGACCTGGCAGATTTGATAGACAAATTTATGTTCACGTGCCAGATGTTAGAGGCAGAGAGGGAATTTTAAAAATTCACGCAAGAAACAAACCAATTGATGAAGAAGTTGACTTTAAAACTTTGGCAAGAATAACAAGCGGTTTTACTGGTGCCGACATCGAGAACATGCTAAACGAAGCGGCAATTTTGGCTGCAAGAAATAATCGTTCAAAAATCATTATGCAAGACATAACCGAGGGCATAAACAAAGTTATAATGGGTCCTCAAAAAAAGAGCTTGCTTGTAACCGATAAAGATAAACGAATTACCGCATATCACGAAAGCGGTCACGCAATCTTGGGCAAAAAATTAGAGCATTGCGAAGATGTGCAAGAAGTTTCAATCATTCCTCGTGGCATGGCTGCTGGCTACACAATGAGCCGTCCAGACTCTGACGATAGCCACATGACCTATGGCAAACTAAACGATGAAATTGCTATGATAATGGGCGGAAGAATTGCCGAAGAAGTGTTTATGGACGACATCTCAACAGGTGCGTCAAACGATATTCAAAAAGCAACCGACATTGCAAAACGCATGGTTACTGAGTGGGGCATGAGCGATAAGTTTGGCTTTATGAATCTTGGTCAAAAAGAAGAGATTTTTGTTGGCAGAGATTATCAAACAAAAAATTCTTATAGCGAAAAAACCGCATCAGAAATTGACGCAGAAATTCATAAAATTTTAAAATATAACTACAATCGTGCAAAAGATATAATAGAAAAAAATAAAGACGTTTTAATTGAAATGGCAGAAATTTTGCTTGTTAAAGAAACTATTTACAAAGAAGAAGTAGATTTAATAATTGAAGGCAAAAGCAAAGAAGAAGTCTTGGAATATATGGATAAAAAACAAGCAGAGCAAAAAGCCAAAGATGAAGAACGTAAGAAAAAACAAGAAGTTTATTTAAAACTTCAAGAACTAGAACAAAAAGTAAAAACTGCAGAGTTCTATTTCAAAAATGGCAAAATCTCTAAACAAGATTTAGACAAACTCTTGCTAGCAAAAAAAGAAATGGAAGAGGAAATTAAAGGTTTAGAAAGTCAAAATCAAGATGCACCAGCAGAAAATGTAGAACCTGAAAAACCAAAACGTGGCAGAAAACCAAAACAAGAACAAAACATAGAAGAACACAAGGAGAACAAAGATGAAGAAGATTAATCAAATAATTGCATACTCACTTTTAGGAGTGGTGCTACTTGGCTTAGTTTTAACCGCAGTACTTAAAAAGAGTTTTGCTCCTAACTTGGTTGTGCCTGCATATGCAAATGGCGGAATAACCATTGAAGAGGCAGGTGATGTTGCTAAATATGATAACTTGAGCGATAAAGATGATTACAATGCTTTTGTAAAAGATTATGAAGATAGTTTTAAACTTACAATCATGTACTCACTTTTCTCAGGCAAAATTAGCCGTAGTCAAGAAATTTCAAGCCTTGGCAAAGACGAACCTCAAATCACTTCAGGCTTTGTTGTAAGCTTTGTTTATGGCGAAGGTCAAGTTTTAAAATCTAACGGAAAAGTATATTACGAAAGCGTAAATTCAAACACCGAAACACTTTACAATAAAGTATTCTTTGCTGTAGAAAAAGATAAAGGCTTGGTTACTCAAAAAATTTACTTTAGAAGCAATGACAATAAATATTTCTATCAACTAACAACTCTTGCAAACTTTGACAATTTGTATAAAACAATTTCAGAGATGTCTGCTTTTGCGGAGCAAGAATAGAGAAAAAACATCGCCCTTTGGTGCAGGTTTGCTTGAATAAAGCAAATCGTAGCACTTAGTGGGCGGTTTTTTCTCTTCTACCGACCAAACGTCCTCACTTATTGCATGCGTTCGGAGTCGGTACTCTCGTGCGAAGTGGTTACTTACGGAGACTAATAAGACAAAATAATATATTTTTAATAAAGACCTATGTAAACACTTTGAGACTAAAACTCAAGGTGTTTTTTTGTTGTCAAAGTTAGTCAACACTTTTCCTCCACTATCAACATGCTTCTAACGCAAAAGAGCGTCAACACGTTTCCCGCCACTGCTTTCGTGGTGGTGGCTCACATTTTTGCAAAATGTGAGTCGGAGGGGTTAAAAGAATTAGTGATAGTTACAAAAAAGTAAGTTTTAGTACACATCTTTCGCTCCCTGTCAGGGGAGCTGGCTACTAAATTTTGCAAAAATTTGTAGACTGAGGGGTTCTCCTGCCTATTGAAAAAATAAATGGGGTTTTATTTATAAATTTTTATGTGAATAGCAATTGTTATTTTTCTAATTAAATTTTTATATAACCAAAGTTTTAGTAATAAAGCAGGATAACCCCTCAGTCAAAAATTAAAATAATTTTTGCCAGCTCCCCTGACAGGGAGCTAAGGTTTGTAAGTTTCCAAAATTTGAGAGAGTTAAGCCCTAAAATATACCCTTAAAACACCTCCAACTCAAAAAAATTACCTCAAATTGTAAAAAAATGAAAAAATTAGTTGACTTCTCCCCCCCCCGCGATAAAATGAATGCGAGAGTTGCGAAAAAAACTCGCAAATAATTTCATAATTATTCGGCAAAGCCGAATTAAAGGGGGAGAATATGAAAAAGAAAAAACTAAGCATACTGTTAAACATAGCCACAATCTGCTTATGCGTATGTGCAATAGCCATAGGTGTGTACTCAGTTAAAAACGCAAGCCTAAGCGTAACAGGCACAGTCGCATTTACTGCACATGATTGCAAAGTTGATGTAACTGCCTACATTTATGGTGACGCAGTTGACTCTAGTAACACCGCAAGTTCCACAGGCACACCAAGAACCGAGGCAAACAAAGCACAACTTGATACATGGAGTGGCGTAACCGACAAAACAGGCAGTCAAACAATAGACTCTAGCAAAAGTTTCTACTTTTCAGATATGGGCGAGAGCGGAGAAGTAGAAGATATAACAATTGTGTTTACAATTACAAACCAATCTGACTTTCCAGTAAAAGCAGTAATAGACAACGCCACCTCAAGTACAAGTTCTATCACATTTACAGACGCAGGAGACTTTGGAGTGCCTGCCAGTGCGGGCACAATTTCAGGTACAATGCCTGCAAAATCAAACACTTGCAACTTGGCAATTAAACTAAAATTGTCTAATTCAACAAAAACTTCAAATGCTTACAGCATATCACTATCTTTTGAAAAATACACACCTGCCTCATTGTCAGTATCAACAGCAAGTGACTTTAGACAATACGCAAGTTTAACTGAATACACAAACATTTCAAGAAGTTATGTAAATATGGGAAAAGTTGCTGTATATGATGATACTACTTACGAAAATGTTGATTCCGATTTGAGGTGGTATATTTTTGCCAAAAGTAATTCATCAACAGGAGCCATGGAACCTGTAACAGGTGCACTTTCAAGCACAACACTTTCTGCTGGAACATATTGGTTTATTAGTGAGTATGCTTTAGGTTCTCAATGCTTGGATGAAGGGTATAATAATGTATACAACGAAAGTGATATGAAACAATATTTAGCAGATGGTTTTTTATCTACCTATATAACTGACGCTAATACAAATGAAGTATATAATGAGATATCATTGAGAACATTAAAAGATGATAATAACGGCGATTTAAGTGTTGACACATTTATAACAACTGAGAATCAAAAACTATGGCCATTATCAATTACTGAGGCTTCTTATTTAGCTGGCACAAAAATGACTAGTAATTTGAGTTCTGGTAACCTAATATCAAAATTTATGACAAACAATTTTGCTTCGTGTACATGGTGGACACGTTCGCCTAGTACTACTGCGGAGGATAATGCTTGGTGTGTAAGTGATGGGCAATTCTGTGATTGGTATACGGCTAATACTTCTGCTGTCCGCCCTGCATTCCAAATTGTGATTTAATTGTAGAGGCAAAATTTGTTATTTAATTAATAATAAAAAATAATTAATTATTTAGTAAAAAATATTAATAAAAATAGCCAAAATGTTAATTTAATTATTAATTGAATAAAATATTAT
>CAVISZ010000087.1:8603-10415 GCA_963645585.1 uncultured Eubacteriales bacterium | reverse complement strand
CTTGGCTATCTAGTCCATGTGAATTATCAAAGTTTGAATTATATGCTCCGCACTCCTCGGCACACTTTTTCATAAGCTTGCAAAAAGATGGCACGTCTCCTGCCACATGATATGCAAGAGCGGTTGCCGCATCATTACCTGACGGCAACATCATTCCGTACAACAATTCTCTAACTGTCATTATTTCATCTTGTTTTAAATATATACTTGTGCCAGGAATTCCAACTGCCCTGTTATCTATTTTAAATTCTTTGTCTAATTCGTGGCAGTTGTTTAGCACAGTAAGAGCGGTTACAATTTTTGTGGTAGATGCCATGGGTAATTTTTGCGTCTCATTTTTTGTATATAACTTTCTTGAACTGCCAGCTTCAATTACGCACATCGCTTTTGCAGAGCTATCGGCTAATATTTGCTTTTGGGGTTTTGAAAACACAAAAGATGAACATATGGCAATCAATACAACTATGAGTAGCGTCAAAAGTATTTTAGTTTTTTTCATTGTTTGCCTCGTCTTTTGTTTTTATTTTATCAATAAGTTTATTAACTAAATTTAATATGGTTTGATACATTGTTTTGTTTTCAATGTCTACAAATTGCACATTTCCGTCAATTATAACAATAAAACCTACAGGCGAAACACTCATTCCGCAACCGCTTCCTCCAGCCATTGGAAAGTGATTGGCAACACGTCTATTACTTTTGTCTGCGTATTCTCCTCCGCCAACAACAAAGCCCACGCTTGCTTTAGAAATAGGAATAACAGTTGTGCTGTTATTAATGTTGATTGGTTCTCCAACAATTGTGTTGGTTTCCATGAGTGTTTTAACCCTATCTAGCGATATTTTAATTAAATCATCAATACTTGATTCGTTGTTAAATTCTTTCATACTTTTCGCTCCTTTTGATTATTAAGAAAGACATTATTAATGAGTACAGAATGTCAAATATAGTTACAAAACAAGTGCAAACTACCGAAAATATCAAATTGTGCCCATTAAAGTTTGGATTACTCGATACATTAAATTTGACAGACTTTTTTGTGTTTTTGACATACGCCATTAGTCCTGAACATACTGCATTGTATAACCCTGTAATTATTGCTGTATGATACGCATCATACATACCAATATGCGAAAAAAAGGACACATGTTTTAAAATAATTTTTTGCTTTAATTGAACAGATAATTGCTCTAAAAATCTCAGTTGCTTACTCGATACTTGTATTTCTATATCTTTCTTATTTTTGCTTGTATAAACAACAATTTGTTTGTCTTTGTATTTAATTTTATACGCCAATATTTTAAAGCAAAGAATATACAACGAAACAGCACCAATGTTGTTTAACACATCAAATGAAAAATACACTTTGGCAAAGATTGGAATAATCAACAAAAGCAAAAAAAACACAACAATAATAAGCCACATACTTTGCATATTATTATTGTGTTTTATTAATTAAATATTATTCCTCTTACATTTAAATTAATGACTATTCATTGCCGTTAGAATCAATATTAACAACATCAGGCAGTGGCATGTCACTTTCTATTGTTTGAATGTCCTCACCTTTTAAAAACTCAGGAACAATCTCTTCTTGAGATATTTCGTGGTCACGATATAGACTATCAGTTGTGTGTTGAACTTCAGTTTCAGCCCTTATTAACCTAATTCTCTCCAACAAATCTTCATAAGATGGCAAATCTTCAATATTGTTTAGATTAAATCTTTTTAAAAATTCATCGGTTGTTCCATACAAAAATGGTTTTCCTACGGCATCTTTTCTGCCAACAACTTCAATTAACTTGTTATCAA
>CAVISZ010000087.1:0-8566 GCA_963645585.1 uncultured Eubacteriales bacterium | reverse complement strand
GATCGAGTGTTTCTTATTTCTTCAATTTCTAACTTTGTAATTGGTTGTTTATATGCAATTATAGCAACTGTTTCCAAAGTCGCCTTTGTTAATGCTTTTTCTCTTATTGGGTTTAATATATCACTAACAATGTCTACATATTTTTGGTTTGTACAAAGTTGCAATTTGTTTTTATATTCTATTAGCAAAACACCATTATCGCCTGAAAGTTGTTTTTTCAGTTCTTCAACCAACTTGTTAAATTCTTTTTCAGACAAATTAAGTTTTTCTTTTATTACGTTCTTTTCTACACCTTCACCCGCAACAAATAGAGTTGCTTTTAAAATTTCCAAATTCTCATTCATTAGTTACTTTTTCCTCGTTTTCATAAATATCAATTTCACCAAAAAGTTCGCTTTGTTTTGCTTTAACAAATTGCAATTTTAAAAGTTCTAACAATGCTAAAAATATGTTTAGCATTTCACTTTTTGTGTGGTCGCTTTCAAACAAATCGGTAAATTTTATGTGTTTCTTTTCTCTGATTATGCTTTTTATTGCAACAATTTTCTCTGCAACTGTAAATCTATCTTTAACAATCTTTTTGGGTTCATTGTCTTCTTGTTTACGCTCAACTCTGCAAAGCAAGTTGGCAAAGGCATCTAATAGGTTTTCTAGCACCATATCCTTTAAAACAATTTTAACATTTCCTGCAAGCTTGTCTGGGTCTTTATACAATTTGTTTATATCTTCTATCCTTTGAAGGGCTAAGCTAGCATCTTGAAAAACCGCATATTCTTTCATTTTCTGTTTTAAATATGTTTCAGGATCAATTTCATCTTGCAAATCATCAGGGACTTCTACTGGCAAAATGGCTTTAGATTTAATTTCAATTAGCATTGATGCCACTTGAATAAACTCGCTTGCACTTTCAAGGTCTAAATTATCTACGTCTTTTATGTAGTCAAGATATTGCTCTGTTATGTCGGCTAAATGAATTTCGTCAATATCCATTTTTGACTCTTTTACTAAATGCAACAAAAGAGCAATGGGACCTTCAAAGTTTTCTAGTTTAACGCCATAGCTGTCTGCATATAGTTCTTCTAAGTTGTCATTTTTTGTCATACAAAAAGCCCCCAAAAACTAAAGAATGTTTTTGTTATAAATGTTGTAACTATGTTGTAAAACACATCAAAAAATGGGGTTACGATAAATATGATGAGAATGATACTGCCCCATCTGTACATGAAATTTAAAAACTTACTATTCAAATTAAACAAAGATTTTATAGCATTAAATCCGTCTAAAGGATAAATTGGAATTAAATTGAAACAAAATAATGCGATATTAAGTATAACCGAAAACTCTAAAAAGTAATGAATCATATATAGCAAATCATTTGAGTATGAGAAATTGCCCTCTGCATCAAATTTTGCAACATATTTGAAATAAAAGAAGAAGATTCCGCTAAACACAAAAGCCAATATTAAATTGGTTAAAACACCAGCAATGCTTACCAGAAACATGTCTCTTCTATACTTTTTAAAGTTTAATGGGTTAACCTCAACGGGCTTTGCCCAACCAAACCCTGAAACTAAAAAGCCGATAAGACCTAAAGCATCTATATGCTTTAAAGGATTTAATGTTAATCTGCCCATGGCTTTTGGAGTGTAGTCACCTAATTTGTAAGCAGTTAAAGCATGTGCATATTCGTGCAAACTAAAAGCAAGAATTATAGCAAAAATATAACCTACAACAAATGCAAGTATACTTGAAAAAGAATAACCACTTTGTGCTAAACTAGCAATTTCATAAAACATGCTGATATTATATCAAAACTTTTTAATTTAATCAACCATATGTTTAAAATAGTACGCTAAATAAAGGAGAAAACGCCGATATTTAAACCATTTGCATGACTTATCATGTCTAAATAAACAGAAAATAAAAAAACAACACCCTTGTAAACTACTTTGTAGTTAGACTAAAGTGTTGTTATTTTTGATTTTATTTTAATACATGTTTGAAATGATTTGTTTGAAGTTATCTACATATGAAAGTTTTTCTACATCTTTGCTAACAGTAAGTCCTATGGTTTTAATTATGTTGCCATCTTTTGAAATGATAACCCTGCCTACAATCTCACCCTTTTTTGTGGCACCAATAACCTCAGGTAACTCAACCGATACTTCATAGTTAGATTTTACGCCTTTTTTATCAAAAGCATAGTAATTTTCAACTGCGACAATATCAACAGATTTATCTTTACATCTTTTTGTATCAAGTTGTTTTATAGTAACTTCACTATCAACTAATTTTTTGTTTTCATAGTTTGCAAAACCATAATTAAACAATGTTGTTGCTTCTTTAAATCTATCTTTACCTGTTTTAGCGCCAATAACAACAGAGATTAAGCGCATATTGTTTCTTTTTGCTGAAGATGTTAAGCAATATCCAGCTTCGCTTGTTGAGCCTGTTTTGCCACAATCACAACCATCGTAATAACGAATTAGTTTGTTAGTATTAACCAATTCAGTTTTTCTGCCAGATGGATGAGTTAGGGAGTCCATCCATATTGTGCAATATTTATGATAATCGTCAAACTTTAATAAGTTTTTAAGAAGAATAGCACAGTCTTCTGCGGTTGAATATTGCTCTGGAGCAGGTAAACCAGTTGGGTTTACATACCTTGTGTTTTTCATACCGAGTTTTGTTGCGGTGGCATTCATTAGACTGACAAATTCTGACTCGCTACCACAAATTCCTTCAGCAAGTGCAACGCTAGCGTCATTTGCAGAAGCCATAATAACACTTCTTAATAAGTCTTTAACACTATAGTTAACATATGGGTCCATAAAAACTTGTGAACCACCCATGCCAGAAGCATTTTCGCTTGATGTAAATTCTTGTTCATAAGAAATTTTGCCAGACTCTATATTATCAAAGGTAATATAAATTGTCATAAGTTTAACCATGCTTGCTATTGGAAGCTTTTTATCCTTATCCTTTTCATAAATAATTGTCTGAGAATCATAGTCCATAAGAATTGCAGACTTTGCAGTAAGGTTGAAGTTGTCCTCAGCAAGCACAAAGCCTTTATGTTGCATAACACTACCATATATAGTAGCAAGCATTAATAGCATAGTACAATATAATATAATTTTCTTCATAATATCTCCTTTGATGATATTATTTGCAAGAAAATTAAAATTATTTAAAAATTATTAAACTCTACTGCTTTTTCTAAAATTATTTTTAAATTTTGACTTGCTTTAAAAGCATTGTCTAAAACTTCTTGATGGGTTAAATTGTCATCTCCACCAGAAAATGTATTAACAATAACTGAAAAGCCTGCAACTTTCATTTTTAAATAATTGCAAATTATACAATCAAAAGCAGTGCTCATGCTAACGGCATCTCCGCCTAAAAGCCTTAACATATTAATTTCTGAGATTGTTTCATAGCTTGGTCCGCTCATTTGAACGAACACCCCTTCTTTTAAATCAATACCTTTTTCTTTGGCTATATTTTTGATTTCGTTTCTCCATTTTAAGTTGTAGCAATCTCCCATGTTTGTAAATTCCATTTTTTCTATTCCAACAAGTGGATTTGTTCCTGTGAAATTTATGTGGTCTTTTATTAACATTAAATCGCCTATACGATAAGTATTGTTAATTCCGCCTGAAGATGTTAACAATATTATTTTTTCGCAACCTAGTGCAGAAATTATTTCAAACGGCAATCTAACATTTTCTATTTTGCCACTTTCGTAAAAATGGATTCTAGAGACATATGCTAAAAGTTTACCATTGTGTTTTCCAAACACAAAATTGCCTGCATGTCCTTTAACTTTTGATGGAGGCAGACCTAATTCGTCATACCCTACAACTATTTTTTCTGTTAAATCTGGCAATGCTCCTGCTAAACCTGAACCAGCAACAATTGCCATATCTACTTTTGATATTCCGTATTTTTCTTTTAAAATTTTAACTGCATTGTTAACCATTTATACCTCTCTTTACAAGAGATATTATCACAAAATTTTGTTTTATTGTCAAATGATTAGTATTGTTGTTGGTTTGAATATTAGTAACAGCACCACCTCAACAATATCTATAACAAACAACAATATTAAAAGTATTGTTAACAGCTTCATATATTCGCTATTGCTAACACCGCATTTTTTCCTTTCTCTTGCAATATTTATGAGGGTTATAAATATTAGAGTTAACAATACTGAACATATTAATTGACACGGCAGAATTATTAATAAAGCAGTTATTGTGCCACCAACCCCTAACTTGATTACAACTAAAACACAATTAAGAGTTATTAAAAAAGCCCTATACATCAACAATAAAACACCCAAAGTGCTAACAAAACTATTAAGTGAAAATACGTACAATAGCCCAACAAGTATGGCACAAGACAAAAGTCTTAACATAAAATAGCCAAATGAATATACTGAGCCATCTATGAGTGCGTTCAGGCTATAGTCGTCTAAATCGATGCTATTGTCTATGTTATATAATTTGATTGCAGTAAAAATACCTGTGAGCAATGATATTAGTAGCAAAATACCTAAAAGCCAGATTAGCCATCGGTTTTTTCTATAGAACTCACTAATACAAAACCTTAAATTAACCCATTTAGTTTTAGCACAATAGTTTGACATGTCATAATATATGCCCTTTTATTGCAAATTAAAACAAAATTGCATCTTAACTTTGTTCAAGCATCCAATCTATATAAACGCCATAGCCTTTGGTTGCATCATTTAAAAATACATGAGTTACCGCACCAATTATTTTTCCGTTTTGCAATATTGGAGAACCGCTCATTCCTTGAACAATACCGCCCGTTAAGTTAATTAAACGTTTGTCAGTTACTCTAAAAACAAAGCTTTTATCACTTGATACTGGTTGAAACTTTGCTTTTATTATTTCAATATCATATTCTTCTCTTATGCCACTAACCGAACTTATAATGCTTGCTTTTCCTAATTTAACCAACATTCTATTGCCAACAGGTGCAAAAACATTTGTGTCTATTAAGGTTTCCTTTTTGTCAGTATTGCCAAATACTCCGCACTTTGTGTTTTTTGTTATATTGCCATTTGGTTGCTTGTTTTGTGAAAACAAACATCTTATCTCTCCTGTTTGTCCTTTTTCTGCCTTGTTAATTCCCACCAAGTTACATAAATATATTCCACCATCATGCACAGGAATTTCAACACCAGTTTCGTAGTCGCAAATGCTATGACCTAGTGCACCAAACTTTCCATCTTTTGTTACGAATGTTAAAGTTCCTATTCCTTGGGCATCATCTCTAACCCAAAGCCCCAATTTGTATTCATTTGTTTGTGTGTCTAATTGCGGAATTACAACAATCTCTTTTAACTCGTTTTTTCTGTTTAACACGACAGAAATTGCATTGCCTTCATTTTCTTTTATTAAGCCTGAAATATCATCTGGTTTTTCAATGGTACAACCATTTATTTCCACAATTATATCTCCTGTTTTAAATGGAGATTTTGTTTTAGATTCGTTTATAGAGCTTTCACCAACAACAATAAGACCTTGCGTGTTTATAGAGAAACCCAGAGGTATTCCTCCTATAAAAACCTCCTGTTCATCTTCAACAATTGCCTCAACTTTTTTGATTGGAATAATTCCAAAAAGTTTAATAAGCAAACTCGTATTTCTTTTCCTTTCGCCACCAACTGTAAATATGTTTTCATTCAACTCTGCCGTTGTAAAAGCACCAAAAGTATAACTTTTGTTTAACTCGTTTAAATCATCCAATGTTATTTTTACAGAGCTAGGAAGGTCAATTATTGCAACATAGTTGATGTTAACACACATGAGTACAAAACAAACTGCCAAAACAACGCCCACTAACTTTAAAATAGATTTTTTAACCATAAATACCCTCTAAAAAAAGACAATAGCAACTTGCGATTTGCTATTAGTCTTTGTATTTACTTTAAAAAATATTCTAAATGTTCTGTTTAAATTGATTGGCATTAGATTTAAGTTCTCTTGCAAACTTTAATGCTACTTCAGTTGGTTGAGCGCCAGATACAATTGCAATATACTTAATTAATTCCTCACCTTCTAAATATGAAACTTTTGTAAAGGTCTCATTGTTTGCAACTTCTTTTTTAACAAATACGTAATTGTCAGCCATTGCAGTTACTTGGCATAAGTGAGTAATACATATAAGTTGGAAATTTTTAGATAAAACCGCCAATTGTTCTGCAACTTTCTGACCAATTTCACCACTTATTCCTGTATCAACCTCATCAAACACAAGAGTTGAAGTGTTAAAACTTTTCGCAAAAACATTTTTGAGTGCCAGCATAAACCTGCTCATTTCACCACCTGATATTGTTTTTGCCAAACTTTTTAGTTCTTGCCCTGCATTTGCAGAAAGCAAAAATTCAATATTATCTAAACCATTTTTTGTAAATTCGGCACTATCTATATCTGGCATCGATGCGAAGTCGACCTTAAATATAGCATTTTTAAAACCAAGGCTTTTTAGTTCTTCCATAACTTCTTTTTCGATAGATTGAGCAATCTTTTTTCTTGCATTAGATAAGTCAATGGAAATTTTATATAACCTATTTCTAGTTTCGCTAAGTTGAATTGATAATTTCTCAAGTTTTTCTTCACCAAAAAGCAAATTGTCATAATCTACCTTAATTTTTTCTAGATAGTTAAAGATATCTTGAATTGTCGCACCATATTTTCTTTTTAAAAGCTTTATGGCTTCAAGTCTTGTATCTAACTTCTCTATCTCGTTTGGATTGTATTCCATTAAAGAGATTTTATCGTTTATTGTTTCCCTTATGTCTTCTAATTCTAGCTTTGATGAATTTACTCTCTCTTTTATATCGTTTAATGAATCATCATATCTGCTTGCATTATCAATTGACTCATTCAAAGTTGAAAGATTTTCGCAAATATAATCTGCATTCTGTTTTGCACTTTGTAAATTATCAAAAATTTTCTCGTAATTAGTTAAAATAGTGAGTTGATTTTTAATTTCGTCATCTTCACCCAATTGCAAATTGGCGTTTTCTATATCTTTAATTTGATACTCTAAAAGCTCTAATTCTCTTTCTCTATTTTCTTTACTTCCGCCAATTTCAGAAATTTGTTGCTGTATGGTCTTATAATTATTTAACTCGTTTATTAAAGTTGCCTTTAAGTCTGCCAGTTCAGATTCCGCATAGCCATCAAGAATGCCAATATGATTTTTAACCTTTAATAACTCAATATTTTCATTTTGCGCATAGGTATCTACAAGCAATGTTGACAATTGCTTTAAAGCAAAAGTTGGCACAACAACGCCATTAATTCTGCACTCATTTTTACCGTCTAATGTGTAAGAACGAGTTAAGATTAAAGAATCGTCAAAATCAATGCCGTTGTCATTTAATATGTTTTTAGCGTCATTTGGTATAAAATCAAAAATAGCCTGAACAAACATTTTGTTCTGACCATGACGTAAATTTAGCTTGTTGGTTTTATCACCCAAAACAAAACCAAGAGCATCTAAAATTAAACTTTTTCCCGCCCCCGTTTCGCCAACAAGAACATTAAAGCCTTTTTTAAACTCAATTGTTTGCGACTCTATTAAAGCAAAATTTTTAATAACTAAGGTTTGTAACATAATTTATCTATCCTAAAATTTCAACTATTGTATTCATTGCATTATTGGCTTTAAGATTATCAGGGAAGTAAATAACAACTGTGTCATCTCCGCACGATGAACCTACAACATCAATAAGGTTAAGTTTATCTATTAAAGAACACACACCCAAAGCAAATTGTTTAACCGTTCTAATAACACAAACGTTATTTATTGCTTTGACAGAAATGACACACATTTTAAACAAATTTATATTTTTATTGCTTACACCTTGCTCTCCAGAATCTACCAAAGCATACTTATATCTGCCCTCACTGCCTAATACTTTAATAAGTCCTAATTCTTTAATGTCACGAGAAATGGTTGCTTGAGTAATATCAAAATTGGCACTTTTTAGATTTGCTACCAATTCATCTTGAGTTTCAATTTCTTTGGTTGAAATTATTTCTAGTATCTTTGATTGTCTTAATGAGCGTGCCAATTTTAACCTCCTTTGCATAGCCTAACACCTTTATTTAAAAGGGTTTAGGGCACTTTATGTATAAATATAAATTTATGTTTATTCATTCATTTTTGATTATTATACAATACAATTTATAATTATGCAAGTGTTTTATGAATATTTATTCACGGATTTTTTATTAAAATTTGCAAGATTGAATTAATATAAAAATGATATTAATAAATATTAATCAAATATACATTGTTTTTGTAATAAAAAATAGCAGTTATATTCTCAGTGAAATTTTAAACTTCACTAGCCTACTGCTCATTTTTTACATTATCGGAAGTTTTGTCTGAATGCACACGAAGCAAAGCGAGTGTATATTCAAGCAAAACTGATGTTTATTCAAACTGTGATGCCACGATTTATCGTGGTGGTTGCGTTTAGCAACTTAAAATTTGACTTGCTCAAATTTTAACATCACAT
>CAVISZ010000086.1:1618-2464 GCA_963645585.1 uncultured Eubacteriales bacterium | reverse complement strand
CCTTTAAATATTATATACTACGTGTAGGTCTACCAATTTCGCCAATCCTATCTTCTAATGCCAAAATTGAATTGGCAGGAGTAAGATATGCACCCTTAATTAATAGTTCTTGCGGAACTCTTTCGCTACTATTATCATATCCAACTTCCATTCCATCAGTTATGAATGCTCTTTCTGCCACATTTTTCAATAGATATTCTTGTTCTGGACTCATAATTTCTAAGTTTTTAATTGAATCAAATTCGAAAACTGCTTTTTTATTTACAATTTCGTCATTAATTTCGGCTTCAGCAACTTTCTTTATTGGCTTATAGTCAATTTTAGTTGATGTTGTGCTTTTTTTCATTGCCTTATCAACAACTTCGGCAGAAATAAATTTGTTTTCACTTAATAGGAAATCAATTGTTCTTTTTTCTGCAGAACCAATTGTTAACATTAATGAAGCGGCCAACATTTGAGTTGCTGCATTGTTAAGACCTGCCGCTTGGTCTCTTACATCGTTTAGAATGTTTTTAGTAACTGTTGTTTGGCAATTAGCATACATGTTCATAACACACAACAAAAAGTTTCTTGCAACTTCTTCCCTACCAAGTTCTTCTGGCATAAAGTTAACGCTTGCAAGTGTAAGACCTTGTTCTAAAAAGCGGTCACAATATTCTTTAAACAATCTGCATTTTTGTGTAACAAGTTGAATCATCTTAACTGGAGTATCAACAACACCAATTTTTTCTGCAATATCTTGAGTTTCCTTCTCAAAAGATTTGCTTATATAATTAAAAAATGCTTTTTCTTTAGTGCCACAATCAGCATACTTAATTTCATTTGCATCTTTTAAGTTTTGAAGTG
>CAVISZ010000086.1:0-1608 GCA_963645585.1 uncultured Eubacteriales bacterium | reverse complement strand
TTAATGCTTTTGTAATATGAATCGCCAACTACAAAACTAAAATCTCTATTTCCAATATTTACAATGAATTTTATTTTATTTTTCTTATCTCTCATTTTCATTACCCCTATACAAATAGTTTATCATACATTCTCTCTAATGTCAATTATACAACTCTTTCTAGAAGCATGCTTTTCTAATGCAATTTTATACTCATCCAGCCTATTTTTAGCCTCAACAACCCCATTACTGTTTTTCGAACTGCCCACAATTTTTGCAATGTTGTATTCTCCCTTTAACTCAGTATAAATAAATGTCAATGCAAAAGGCACAAGATTGTTACTAACCGTGCCATTATGAACATACACACAAGTTTTTTCCCAGTCTTCATAGGCTTCAATTCTGGTATAAGTTGGCGACTGCTCAGCATATAAACCTCTGCCATTAATATTAAAATAACACACCCTCAAATAGTCTGCAAAACGTCTTGATTTTAATAGCAGTTCCTTGTCGGTTTCGCTTATCTGCAACGTGTCGTCATCACAAAGCCATTTGCAATCGTTAAGATTGTAGCCATTAGACAGCATTTGCTGTTTCATTCCCTTTAGAGCCGTGTGAATACTAATGATTATGTCGTAATCATTTTTCTTATCAATAGGCAATATTTCCTTAAAAATCTTGCCGTCATCTATTTGAAGATAAAACTTTAATCTATAATGATTTTTTATTTCAAATTTAAACATTTTGTACCCTATATAAATATTATATCATAAGTTAAAACAAAAATAAAGAAAAAGTTTTTAACAGCATTTAGCCATTAAAAACTTTGAATAAAACCTTATTTTACTTTATAAATATCTTTTTCAAAAGTATTCTCAATATCAGCAATACGTTTTGAAATTTTCTTAGCCATTTGCATTGCGTGATAGTTGATAAGTGCTTGTTTGTAATTTTCGTGTTCGTTGTTTTCTAGTCCCTTAGCATGGTCGTTTACAAAGTTAAACCAACGTTTGTCATAATCGCTAAGTCTACCAGTTTTTTCATCAAACTCTTTGCCACTTAAAGTTGAAAATTCACCAAGTTCATCTTTGTCCCAAACTTCGCCATTTTCTTTAACAATGTAATTTACTTTAAACACTGGTTCGCCAAGTTCATTTTTACCCCTTTCTACATCTATTCCAAAGGTCTTTGTTGGGTACTTTCTTTTAAACCAAGCCACTACAGATGTGGTTTTGCTGTTCATTAAAAATTCTTTCACTTCTTCGGTTTTAATTCTGCACAAAAAATTGTTTGTAATCATAAAAAATATACTTCCTTAAAAATTAGGTGATGAGATTATATCACCTAAAAAGCAAAACTTCAAGGGCTTTTACAAAAAATATTGTACTTTTTTGTCACTTTTTGTTATTTGGCATATGCACAGAAAAAATGTTGCAAAATATCCATTCGACTTTTAAGTAGTTTTATCATGCATTGCTTATCGGCAATACTATTTTTTAAGGTTAAAATTTTTATAATTTTGTCTATAAGTTCCATTTCACACTTGCAATAATCACAACAGTTTCTATTAAAATCTTTGTCACAACAATACCTATAGTCTAGGCTTCTTCTACAACCACAACTTAGTGC
>CAVISZ010000085.1:0-6587 GCA_963645585.1 uncultured Eubacteriales bacterium | reverse complement strand
CAAATCAATGTTACTTTTCAGATATGGGCGACTCGGGAGAGGTAGAAGATATTGTGCTTGAATTTAAAGTAACTAACAACTCAGACTTTCCAGTAACTGCAACCATAAAAGATGTAACAGGCACAAACATGACTTTTGCCAATGCCAACGGCATGAACTTTTCAGGAGATGCAATAATTGCATCTTTGCCAGCAAAGGTTAGCAGTGGAGAAAATAAAAGCACTGCAACACTCCAATTAAAACTTAACATAAAAGATATTTCGGTTGCACCAGGAGACTACACAGTAAACCTCTATTTTGAACGAACAAAAGAAACAAGTTTGACTGTACAAACAGGTGAGTTCTACTATGATGCAGATGCAACTGCAGGGCAATCGAAGAGTTACAGCCTTTCAGATTTAACAACAAACCCCGTTAAAGCACAACGCAATTATGTTACAATGGGAACATATAATGGCACAGACTTAAAATGGTATATTTTTGCTCAATCAGACTCAAAAACAGGAGCTATGAAAGCAGTAACCGATAAAATAGTTGATAATGGTAAAGAGCTACCAAAGGGTACGTACTGGTTTATTAGCGAGTATGCTTTAGGTTCTCAAATGTTTGATGAGGAATATGACAACACATACGAAGGAAGCGATATACAAACCTTTATAACCGATGAAACCTCAACGACTGGCACATTCTTTGCTACATACGGCATTACAGCAAGCACGGACCCTGTATACAGTCAAATAGCAGGTAGAATAGTCAATGATAAAGCAAGCCCAAATGTTTCTACTGACGAAGAGCGAGAATGCAGAACAAACGCATCACAAAAACTATGGCTCTTATCTGAAGATGAGCTGGACCTATTAAATGGCGGAGAGTCAGTAACATCATATTATGAAGGTGGAAAAAAGTGCACTTACTACAAGAATGTCTTGGCACTAAATGGTGACGCATCCTCGTCTTTGGCTGTGTGGTGGCTTCGTTCGCCTCGCGCTAGTGGTGGTCGTCACGTGTTCATAGTGGAAGAACTTGGCAGTGTGAGCTACGGTCTTGCGGACTACAACACCTTCTATGGCGTCCGTGCGGCTTTCAAAGTCATAATTTAGAATGATGAATGAAGATTAGAAATGATTAATTTAAGAAAAGTTGTGCTCTGTTGGGTTAGCTTTGTTGCTTGGAACAAATCTACATCTGATGAGCACATTTTTTCTAGGGGGCAATGTTTTTTCTTGTTATTTTTATTTGCTTTTTGGTTAAAAGTATTGTATAATTTGAAAGTTAAAATTGTATGCTTTGGCAAAAATATGGCAAAAAATGTTAATAAGGCTTAATTTGGCAGGGCAATATGCTTTAGATATAGGAGTTTAAACGTGAAAAAAAATATCAAATTTGTAGCATTACTTTTAGTTGCTTGCATGGCGTTTATGTTTGCAGGATGTGACTTGTTTGGTCAAAACACCGCCATGTACTATAATCAAAATGTTATAACTGTAAAATATGACGGTGAGAGCAAAATAGAAATTAGCAGAAGAGAGTTTTTAACTGCATACAACAACTATGGTCAAAACCTCATTAATTCATATAACTACACAGAAGAAAAGGCAAAAGAGGCAACTGTTGACGCTTTGGTTAAACGCAAAATTTTGCTAGAAGAGGCAAAAAGAGTGGCAAAAACAACCGAGGGTGCAAGTGTTGAACTTACTCAAATAGAAAAAAGAGAACTTAGATATCAAACCTACGAGGCACTTTTGTCTAACGCAAGAGACTATGAGGACACAATTAGAGACGCTTGGGATATGCCAAAAGAAGACTCTATGAAAGAAGATGTTAGCGAAGAGTCTATTGTGTATAAAAAGTATGACAAAAAAGCACGTCCTGTTTATGATAAAGAGTCAAAAGAGTTTAAAATTGAGTTAATTGATGACCAAAACACAGTTAATCGTGGGGCAGAGTATGACTCATTAGAAAATGTGTACAACAAATTTATTGCTGAAACAAAAAACAATCAAAAAGACGCTTTTGCTAGAGAAGAATACAGAAGATACTTGGCTTCGCTTCAATCATCTCAAAAAGTTCTTGGCACAAATTTAACCGAAAAAGAACTTATTGAAAAAGAAATCAAACGTATTTATGACAACCTAGAAGAAAATGAATATATCACTAAATATCAAGAATACAAGCAAGAAAATGGTGGTTTTTCTACCATAACTGTAAAACAAGTGCTAGAAAAATACAAATCAATGATAACAGTTGCAAACTTTAAATACGAGAACGACTTAGACACTTTTGCATCTGACATGCTAAAAAAACGTGAAAATGTTGATTATTTAGTAAATGATGATTATTTCTATGTTGCACACATCTTAATTAAATTTAGTGATGAGCAACAAGCCCTATACAATGAATACAAAGAAAAGAACGAGGCAGGACACATGTCTGACATTGTCTTTGAGCAAGAAACTGCAAAACTTTATTCACAAATTATGGCAAGCGAAAGAGACTTAGATACTGGCGAAGTTATTAAAGAGGACTACAAGAGTGCAACTTCCGTTTTAAACGAAGTAAAGAGTGCACTTGCAGGTTCAAGCAATAAAGACGAAACATTCCGTAACCTTATGTACAAATACAATGAGGACGGAGGCATAATGAATGCAACCTATCCATATGTTATTGGCGAAAAAGACGGTCAAAGCGAAATGGTTGAGTCATTTACTGAGGCTTCTAGAGAGTTAAACACTGCAGGCGAATATGGCGCAGTTTCTGACCTTGTTGAAAGCGAATATGGTGTTCACATTATATATTACATGGGCAAATGCTCTAACACATACACAATTCCAGAGGGCGGACAAATTAGCTTTAGAGAAAACTACACATTAAATGATGGCACAGAAGCCGAACAACACATGAGCGATGTTTTAAAATTGGACGAAACATATTTAAATAACCTCAACAACAAAACAATTTTTGATTTAGTTTACGAAAGTTTAGCAAATGATAACTATAGTTTGTATGAGGCTATGAATATTGATACAATCAAAGTTCAAAACAAAATTACAGTTGTTGTTGCAGACAAATTAATTTAAATTGATACAAATTGTTTAAATTTGTCGGTTTAGATGCTTATAAAACAAAATAAATAGATATAAAAATGCTTTGCGGTTAAAATATTATTGCAAAGTATTTTTTTTTGTGTTATCATCTAGAAAGATGTGTGAAATTTGTATTGCTTAAAAACACAATCAATCAAAAACGCGTGTAAATTATGGTTAAAAAAACACTTTTAATTAACAAAACTAAAAAGTTCAAAAAAGGCACTTTCAAAAAGGGGCAGTTTTTTTCTGACCATAATTTACTCGGCAGACAAATTTCTATAGATGAACTACAAGTTAAAGCAAACCTTGAAAACCAAGAAGAACTTACACAAGCCGTTCAAGAGCAAGACCCTGCCGTACAAGAAGTTCAAAGCGAAGCCGAAAAAATAGGCGAGGTCAATCAAGAGGTCGCAAAACAAGGCACAAAAAAGAAAAAAATTACCAACACGCTTTTGTTTGTTTGCAATATAGTTATTGTTGTTGTAATTATGGTTTATCAACTTTTAAACACCGAAGTTCAATCATTTGGCGATTTAATAAACAGTGGCTTTTTCAGACCGCAATATATTCCGCTTGTGTTCCTAGCATTTTTTGGAACAATGCTAATAGACACTTTTAAAACATCGTGCTTGTTGCATCAATCATCAAAAAAGTGGCAGTTTGGGCTGTGTTATAAAATGGTCGCTCTTGGCAGATATTGGGATAGCATAACGCCTCTTTCCACTGGTGGTGAGCCTTATCAAATATATTATTTAAGTAAACACAATGTAAAAGCGGGCGTTTCTATATCGGTTACCATGGCAAGATACATAATATTCCAACTTGCATGGATTTTAACAGGTGTTGTTGCAACCATTTACGGAACAAAAGCCTATGGCGAAACAAACCTTGTGTCTGTTGCATCCTATGTTGGTTTTGCCTTAAATTCATTTATGTTAATTGGCACTTGGGTGTTGTCAAGAAGTAAAAAATTAGGTAAAATTTTAGTAGCAAAAGGGCTAAAACTTTTGCAAAAAATGCACATTGTTAAAAATTACGAAAAACAATACGACAAAGTTATGGGCACTGTTAATGGTTTTCAAACAACAATGGGCAAGTTTACAAAAAGAAAATTCACATTTGTTTGTTTGGTAGCAAGCCAAATTTTGCAGTTCTTTGTTCAAAACTCTGTTCCATACTTTATTTGCCTAATGCTTGGCGGAACGCCAGATATTAGCATTTGGTTTGGTATGGTTATGATGGTAATTTTAATTGACCTTGCTTCAAGTTTCATTCCACTTCCTGGTGGTACGGGAATGAGCGAAGTTTCGTTTACCATTATCTTTACAGGCATGGGTTGGTTCCCTAACGGAACAGTGTTCTGGGGGCTTTTAATGTGGCGTTTTATGTCATACTACATGTACATTATTCAAGGTTTAATTACAACAATTTACGACTATTGTTGGGGCGATAAAAAGTTTGAATGGCAAAAAAAGAAATGGGATTTGCAGGCAGAAAGCAATAAGTTTAAACAAAATCAAGTTAAAAAATACAACAAACGCACAAAAGGCAAAATTAAAATTTAATTAAAATTATAGGCAAATTTGCAAAATGGCAAGTTTGCCTTATTTTTTTGTTTTACATTTACACATTTTAGGCAATACTTTAGCGAGGTGTATTTATGTCAAAGAACAAAAATGGTGTAATTGTATCGCTGGTTTCAATTATTGTAATTTTGGCAATTGTAAGCATTGTTAGCATTATATACAATTTTAATGGTGGCTTTTATTTTAGCAGAGTGGTGCAGTTTGACAAAGTTTTGGGACAAGAGCAAACAATTTTAATAAAAGGTGAGGGGGCTTATGTTACAGGGTGCAACTTTGCAGGCACAAGACTTTTAAATGATGACATAAAGCAACAAATAAACATAAAAACAGAAAGCATTTATGAACCATTATATTTGCGTGCAAAAGTTGAACTTGCAGGCTCAAAAATGCAAAAAAACATGATATTTGGTTTTACAAATTGGGTTCAGTCAGATGATGGTTACATTTATTTTAATCAAACCATATCTTCAAATGAGCAAATAGGCATGTGTAAATATGTTAGACTAAGTGATGAAAACAAGTTTGAATCTAATTTAAACTACATGCTAATTTTTGTTGTTGAGGCGTCAAAATTGCCATATTCTTATTAAATATTTCTTGCACTATCTAAAACTGTTATTGGGTTAAAAAATGGATATAATTCGGCTCTATAAGAGGAGATTGTGTTTCCGTCAACGCATTTTCTATCCATAAAAAGGACCTTATTGTTGTTTTTGTTTGGCAAATAAGAGTAAAACGTTTTCATACCAACACCACAAAATAGTTTAAAGCCTGCATCAATCAAAAGTTGGTGTTTTGGGCTTATTTCTCCGTTAGAAAAAACTTGCCATTCGCCGTATGGGTAAACATAAACTGAAGTTTTGCCCACTATGCTTTCTACTTCATTTTTCCATAGGTCAATTTCTTGTTTAAAGTCAGTTAAACTAATTTTGTTCATGTGATAATGCCCATAGCTGTGGCTTGCAAATTGCCAACCATTTTTCTTTAATATGCCAATAACCTTTTTTGCTTTTTTAATTTCTTCGTCTCTATTTTTTGTGTTGGAGTGGCTTGTTCTGTAGCCCAAAATTCCGTCATAGCCTGTAAGATTAAGTGTGCCTTTTGCGCCATTACAAGAAAAGTCTGGATGTTTTTTTACAAATTGTTCTAAAATTGGAATAAACTCTAAATCATATCTAACATCTTTAAATTCACCAATCATTGTTTCGCTTGCAAGTTCGCCTTTTTCGTCAACAATAATTTTATCGACCATGCCAAGCCCCATTTTTTTGTGGTCGTAGTTTACGTCATCAAAACTTAAAACAAGAGCCTTTTTACCTTTTGGAATTTTTACTTTCTTTTTTGTTGCAGTTCCATTAATAACTTCAAAGCAATCGGTTAAATTAATTAATACATAACTGTTTTTATAAAGCCCATCTAAAATTCTAATAAATTCCTTGCTGGTTATGCAGTCACTTTTATAGTGTTCACACATATAACTATTTTTGTTAAATGCAATTTCTGGATAAGCAATTAAGCAATGAGTAAATAAATGCTCGACATTATATGTGTAATAATATTCTGTTTCTGATAAAATATTTTTGCAATTAAATAATAATAAAAATTGCGAAAATAGGGCAAAAAATACACTAAAAATGGCAAAAAATGCCAAATAATTTGATTTTTTATTAATTTTTATTAATTTTTTCATATTTTTAGTATGTATTAATATATAAAATAAATACCACAAAAATAATTATTTTTCGTCAAAATATTATGTTTTTTTTGACATTTTTTTTGTTAATATTTTTTTGATAAATAATTATTAAAAAAAGGAATAACATGGAGATAGATAATTCTTATTATAAAAAAATAGTATATAAAAAAAATGCCTTTGAAGATGTAAAAACTTACATAAAATTAAACTATTCAAATA
>CAVISZ010000084.1:0-5686 GCA_963645585.1 uncultured Eubacteriales bacterium | reverse complement strand
CGAAAAACTTAATTTAAGAATCCATGAGGTTTTCGATAGTCAAATAAAGGAAATTAAAGGCTTAAAAATTGCAGATTGGGGCAAATTTAGCAAACAATTCCTAGACGGAATTTTGGGCGTAGATTTAAGAACGGGCGAAGCGAGAACTATTATTCAAATTATGCGTAAAGAGCCATTAAACCTTATGGAAATTCTTGCGAAATATCATTTTGAAGCACTTGATGTAAAAACAAGCGATAAAGAAGAAATTTTATACGAAGATATAGAAAATTTATACTGCTCTCCAGCAGTAAAACGTGGTGTGTGGCAAAGTGTTAAAATTGTTAAAGAATTGCAAAAAATATTAGGCAATAAGCCAGCAAAAATTTTTATTGAAGTAACTCGAGATAACGACCAAAATTTAAAAGGCAAACAAATTGATGCTAAAAAAGACAAAATGATTAAGTTGTATAGGTCAATAAAAGAGGACGTGAATTTTCAAATCAACTTATCAAAACTTAAAGGCGAGTTAGATAAGGTTCCATCGCTCGACAGTAAAAAACTCTACCTATATTTTACGCAAATGGGTAAATGTATGTACACAGACGAGACAATAGACATTAATTCGCTATCTTTAAATGATTGCGATATTGACCATATATTTCCACAATCTGTTATCAAAGATGATAGTTTTGATAATTTAGTTTTAGTAAAACGTAAGGCAAACATTGACAAGTCTAACGATGTAGTTTCTCCAGAAGTCCAAGCAAAAAAGAAAGCGTTTTGGCAATATTTAAGAAATAACAATTTAATTTCAAATGAAAAACTATCAAGACTTTTAAGAACAGACAAACTTAGCGAAGAAGAAAAGCGAGATTTTGTAGCAAGACAACTTGTTGTAACTAATCAAAGTGCAAAAGCGGTTATTGATTTGTTTAAGTCTGTTTATGGAGCAAGCAATATAGTTTATTCAAAAGCAAAATATGTTACAATGTTTAGAAATTGCGAGTTTAAATTTAGTAATGACGAAAATATTGACGCGTCAATTAAAAATGACGAGTTTAAACAAAGTCTAATTAAATGCAGAGACATGAACGACTTGCATCATGCAAAAGATGCCTATTTAAACATTTTTGTTGGGAACGTTTTTAATGAAAAATATTCAAAAAGGTTCTATTTGAAAGACAAATATGAGTATGGCTTTAATTTAAATAATGCCTTTTTAAAAGACGCCATAGGCGTATACAATAAAGATAAAGATTTGCCTAATGTTATAAAAACAATGCAATTAAACACGCCATATGTTGCATTTTTGCCAAGAGAAAAACATGGTAAATTTTACGATGAAACAATTTGGGGTGTAAATAAACATCAAAAAGATTATGGTAGTTTAGATGAAATTAAACAGTTAAAAAAAGAAAATAGTGAGACTTGGGCAGGAGGTGAAATTGCCCTAAAATCTGCTCAAAATCCACTAAGCCAAACATTAAAGTATGGGCGTTTTGTTAACGGGACTTATTCATATTTTGTTCTTATCAAGTATAAGGAAAAGGACAAAATAACCAAACGAATAGTTGGTATGCCATGGCTTTATGCAAAATGTATTAAGTCAGATGAAGATTTAACACAAGCGATAGAAAAAGTGGTAGGCGTCAAAAATTTTGAAATTTTGGTAAAGAAAATAAATCTTGGCACAATAATAAAAATTGGCAGTGGCTACTTTAAAATTGCTGGCAACACTGGGAATTCTTTAAAAATTCATAATTTCAACCAACTCTATTTGCCAACAAATATGAATGAATATTTTAGAATGGTTACAAAAACTTTGCAAACAATAGCGGACAAAAAAACAATAAATTTTGAAGGTGAAAACATAATTGTGTTGCAAAATCGTTTTGGAGAAAAATCTTTAATTACAAAAGATAAAAATTTGGAGCTTTATAGGCTGTTGGTTAAACACTTAAATAAGGCATTGTATAATTATGTTTCAATAGGAACACTTGGCAAAAAACTAAAAAGCACATACGAACAATTTGCAAGTTTAAATTGCTTAAAACAATTAGAAACAATTAAAGGTCTTTTAAATGTGATAAATGGTGCAAGCGGTGGAGATTTGACAAATATTGGCGAGAGCAAAAATAGTGGAGTCATGTCAATAAATAAAAAAATATCAGACAAGCCAATGACTCTAATCTTCACCTCTTCAACTGGCTATTTTAAAAAGAAGAGAGAACTCAACTAATGGGCTTTAGAACAATTGTTATTAGCTCTCGCTGTAAACTAGAAATGAAGTTAAATTATCTTGTATGTAAAGGTGAAGAGACAACAAGAGTGTTTTTAGATGAAATTTCTACTTTAATAATTCACTCTACAGCGGTAGTTGTTACAGTTTCGCTTTTAAGTGAATTAGCAAAGAGAAATATAAAGGTAATTATATGCAATGAAAAGCATAATCCAATTGCTGAATTTTTGCCATACTATGGGAGCTATAACAATTCTTATAAATTAAAACAACAAATTTCTTGGAATGAGTTGATAAAAATGCAGGTCTGGACAAAAATTGTGGTCAGTAAGATAATTAATCAAGCAAAACATTTAAAATACTTGGGCAAAAAAGAAGAGTCTGAAAGGATGCTTGCATTTTCAAAGCAAATAGAATTAAATGACGCTACTAATCGCGAGGGGCATGCGGCGAAATTATATTTTTCAACGCTTTTTACAAATAGTTGGAATCGTGATTGCGGTGATTTTTACAGCAAAGCATTAAATTATGGTTATACTGTACTTTTGTCAATTTTTAATAGAGAGATTGTTAAAATCGGTTATTTGACACAACTTGGGATTTGGCACGACAACCAATTTAACGATTTTAATCTTTCATGTGATTTAATAGAGCCATTCAGACCTGTAGTTGATAGAATTGTTTATAAACTTGACAAAAACGACCAAAACTTTAAAATGAAAATTTTAAAAATTACAGAAGTTAAAGTTTCTATTTCGGGTAAATTGATGTTCCTTGAAAATGCAATTGAAACATATATAAGAAGTGTTTTTTCTGCGTTAAATGAGGGAAAACCAGAATTGGTATTAAATTATGAGCTATAGATTTATGAGAATGATGATATTTTTTGACTTGCCAGTTATAACACCAGAAGATAAAAGAGTTTATAGGAATTTCCACAAATTTTTAATTAAGAGTGGCTTTTTAATGCTGCAAAATTCTGTATATACAAAAATACTTTTAAATAGTTCGGTATTAAATTCGGTTAAAGATATTGTTTATAAAAATGTTCCGAAAAATGGAAGTGTTTGTATGTTAAACATAACCGAAAAACAATTTTCAAATCTTGAATTTCTTGTTGGAACTAAAAAGAGTGATGTTTTGGATAGTGATAAAAGGTTGGTAGAATTATGAAATTGGCACATATTAATTTAGAGGAAGCAATAGAGTTTAATGAAGAAAAAATTATCTCATGGGTGATTGAAGATTCTCAAATTTTTTGGACTTTTGTAAAAGAATTATTGGGGCAATATAGTGGGGAAGAAGGTAGATTTGTGTTATCTAAGAGCCTTAAAAATTTAAAAATAGAATCCGAAACTGAAATGATTGCAGGTCCTTTTGATATTTCTTTTAATAGCAAAAAAATAACATCGTTAGTAACCAAACGATTATCTAAAGTTGCTTCAGAAAATGATTATATTGTTAAATTTCAAGAAATATCTAGATTGACAAAATCATATCTATCAGACCTAGTATGGGACGCAGATTTACCAATCAAAATTAATGATATTCAAGAAGATAGTTTAATCAAATTGGCGGACTATCAATTTGAGGAGAGTAACTTGTTTTATGATAATCTTATTAATTATATAAAATTAATACTAAACTTAAACAGACCCAAGTTGCTTGTATTAATTAATTTAAAATCATATATTTATGATGAAAATTTTGATGAATTTTTAAAATTTTTACAATATGAAGATATAAATGTTTTATTTATAGATTTATTAACTGACAAAAACAAACTAATTAAATGTGGCACAAAAACTTACTTTTTAGATAATGACTGCTGTGAATTTGTGTTCCCCTGCGGGCATAAAATTGATGCCATTTTAGATGATTGACAGATAATCATAAAAAATTGTATAATCACAATATCTCGCAATTTAGTCCGCAGAAAGAGACTTGTAATCTCAATAAAACAGCTCTCAAAACCTAATTTGAGGTTTGAGAGTTATGTAATTCTGTATAGGACTAAAACTAATATTCTAAATTATTTTTATAAACTACTGTTTGAGAGTTATGTAATTCTGTATAGGACTAAAACCTAGATAACCTATCTATCTAGCAACCGCTTGTTTGAGAGTTATGTAATTCTGTATAGGACTAAAACTATGTTATCAGGAATAACAAGGCTGTTAGAGTTTGAGAGTTATGTAATTCTGTATAGGACTAAAACAATGATAATATTAAACAACTTAAAAGTTATGTTTGAGAGTTATGTAATTCTGTATAGGACTAAAACAAAATTTAACAAACGATTTTTTGTACAACAAGTTTGAGAGTTATGTAATTCTGTATAGGACTAAAACATGTCACGGCGAACATTGACAACCATGAGTGTTTGAGAGTTATGTAATTCTGTATAGGACTAAAACCGTGTCGCAATCACGCCCCATGTTAAGCGGGTTTGAGAGTTATGTAATTCTGTATAGGACTAAAACACGCGTTGCCGTGGCGTCATTAAAGCCTTTGTTTGAGAGTTATGTAATTCTGTATAGGACTAAAACCCCAACCGCTTTGAACGGCGTTTAAAGTACGTTTGAGAGTTATGTAATTCTGTATAGGACTAAAACGAGCCGTCAGAAGAATATCCGTTTGCGTATGTTTGAGAGTTATGTAATTCTGTATAGGACTAAAACCTAATTTTCTTCAGTCAGACCATTCAAACGGTTTGAGAGTTATGTAATTCTGTATAGGACTAAAACCCCCAACCGCTTTGAACGGCGTTTAAAGTACGTTTGAGAGTTATGTAATTCTGTATAGGACTAAAACGAGCCGTCAGAAGAATATCCGTTTGCGTATGTTTGAGAGTTATGTAATTCTGTATAGGACTAAAACCTAATTTTCTTCAGTCAGACCATTCAAACGGTTTGAGAGTTATGTAATTCTGTATAGGACTAAAACCTGTGTTTTAATATATCCAAGCCGACCAATGTTTGAGAGGTATGTAATTCTGTATAAGATTAAACATACAAAATAAAAATAAGGAGAATTATAAAGTTTAAGTGTTATGTAATCCTAGTTCTTTCCATTTAATAACGAATGAAGAATTGCAATCTTTAATCGTTTTTGCTTAATGATACTTTTCTCCTATATTTGGGTGCAAAAACAATATGATATTTGCAATTCTTTGTTATATGTGTTAAACTAAAATTGTTTTCCGATTTTTTCATTTAATTTTCTCCTTTTGTATTTTGTTAGGCTTAAACAAATATACAGGAAATTAAATCTACTCATCGGCGAACCAAAAAATGAACCACCAGACTATCTGGTGGTTTTATATTACAAAAAAGTACAAGAAAGTATTTGGGTAGTTTTATATTAAATTGTTTATATTGGTTTTCTTTCTAATAGAAACAAATTAGTATTTTAGCAAGCATTTAGATAAAGGTACTTAAAGAATTTATGGCTATGTTTAAAAGT
>CAVISZ010000083.1:0-9699 GCA_963645585.1 uncultured Eubacteriales bacterium | reverse complement strand
AGGATAACCCCTCAGTCACGCATTTAGCGTGCCAGCTCCCCTGACAGGGAGCTAAGGTTTGTATATCCGCCAAGATTGCACACATCACCCCAACGGACTACTTCGCTAAGTGCCTAAATTCTTCACTCTTCACTCATCTGCGATGTCTTGCGTTTTTTTACGCAACTCTCGCATTCATTTTATCGCGGGGGGGGGAGAAGTCAACTAATTTTTTCATTTTTTTTGAAATTTGGGTATTTTTTTTGATTTAGGGCGGTTTAAAGTAAATTTTAGTGGTTAAAACAATGTTTTTTAACCCTCCCTTCATCGAAAAAACATTGCCTTTTGCCTCAGTCACAAAAATAAATATTTCATGTTTTTTAACCCCTCCGTCAGCAATTTTGTAACAAAATTGCTGACGCCTCCCCTTGGCAGTGGAGGAAACGTTTTGATAAACTTTTACGTTAAAAGGTCCCTTGGCAGTGAGGGGGCATTTAAACAATCTTCTGCGTTAGGTGCATTTTTGCAGTAGAGAAAACATGTTAACATTTTTGATTTCTCTCAAGCTTTGGGAATTAACAAACCTTTGCTCCCTCAGGCACGGGAGCAAAGGTTTCTGCACATTTTTCACTTTCCTACTATTTGACCAAGTTACACAAAAAACACCTTAAGTTGGTACTTAAAGTGTTGTTTAATTTATTTTGATTTTGGAGAGTTGAGAACATAAGCATTGGCGTTGGGGGTGTCAAAAAAGAGTTCTACCAAAATTGTATCTGTTCCAATTTTACAGATTTGGCTATATGGAATAAAGATTTGTTGGCTTGGTTTAAACAGACTAAAACCTGTGTTAGACGGAACAACAAAGCCTTTTATTCTACCCGTTGGCAAATCAAAGACAATGTCAACAATGCGACCAAGTTTTTTACCATCGGTCACATTGATAACTTCTTTACACCTCAGTTCTAAAAAAGATGATTCCATCTTATGCAATATATATGTAACAAGAGTAAAAAAAGTGCCATAAAAATTATGACATCTTTTTCAAATTCATTTTTTAATAAATGTATTAACTATTTGTCTTTATGCAAATACACATAAAAATGCCACATCATATATGTATTTTAAACGCAAAGCAAACACATTATAACGCTTTGTTTTCTAAGTATTTAATCACTTTTGGGGCACAAATCAAAAACCAAGTTGCGTACTTTGTTGGATTAGCAACTAAGTCCTTTTTTAAATCGGAAATATCAACCCATTTAAGGTCACATATTTCCTCTTTATTAAAATTGATGGTTTTATTTATATCGTACTCGCCCACCAAAACATGGTCATATTCGTATTCGTACAAGTTATCGTTATATTTTGAAAGGTATGTAAAAGAAAAAATCTCTTTTAGATTACAAGCGTCTTTTATTCCCAGTTCAAACTCTAACCTATTTGCAACGCTTTGCATAAAAGTTAAGTTTGGTCTTGGATGGGAGCAACAAGTGTTTGCCCACAAACCGCCCGAGTGATATTTGCCAAAAGCACGTCTTTGAAGCAAAATTTTATTGCCGTTATACAAAAACACAGAAAATGCACGATGAAGAATTGGAGTTAAATGTGCCTCCAATTTTTCCACCTCGCCTATTTGATTATCATCTATATCTACTTTGATTATATTTTCCATAAGTTCCTATAGCACATACTTTTTAAGGTCATGCGACTGAATGTTATCTTTGAATATATTTTTTACATAGTTAGAGTTTATTTCAAGATTAATTTCCTCTTCGCCATTTGCAACAAAAGATATTTCTTCTAGTAATTTTTCCATTAAAGTATGCAAACGTCTTGCACCAATATTTTCATTTGATTCGTTTTCTTCTTCTGCGATGGTTGCAAGTTCTTCTAGTGCGTCATCTGTAAAAGTTAAGTTAACCTTATCGGCACCAAGCAAGTATTGATATTGTTTAACAATAGCATTTTTTGGCTCTTGCAAAATTCTTTTAAATTCCTCTTTTTTAAGGCTATCTAACTGAACAACAACAGGGAAACGACCTTGAAGTTCTGGAATCATGTCCTCAATTTTTGAAACGTGGAACGCACCTGCACAAATAAACAAAATAAAGTCAGTTTTAACATTGCCATATTTTGTGCTAACAGTGCAACCTTCAACAATTGGCAAAATGTCACGTTGAACGCCCTCGCGTGATACATCAGGACCATTAGAGTTTGACTTACCTATAATTTTATCCATTTCGTCAATAAAGATAATGCCCTCCTCTTCGGCACGGCGTAAGCCCTCGGCATTTACTGCGTCTTGGTCAATCAACTTGTCCTCTTCTTCAGATAAAAGTGCCTCACGCGCTTTGGCAACGGTCATTTTTTTTGTTGCTTTTTTATCAGGCACCAACCCTCCAAAAATTCCGCTAATATTAATTTCACCAATGCCCTCTATAACATTAACTTGTTTTGGTTGGCTTGCAACGGATACTTCTATAATTTCTTTATCGTACTTGCCGTCAAAATAATCTAGTTTGATTGCTTCTTTACTTTTTATGCTTTCACCCTCGGCAGGCACTTGATTTTTGAACAAAATATCGCAAATTTTGTTAGCAACAACAATTTCTGCTTTTGCTTCTACTTCTTTAGACTTTTCCTCTTTTACCATGTTAATGGCAACAGTAACAAGGTCACGCACCATGCTTTCTACGTCTCTGCCAACATAGCCAACTTCGGTATATTTGGTTGCTTCTACTTTAACAAAAGGAGCGTTTACAAGTTTTGCAAGTCTTCTTGCAATCTCGGTTTTACCAACGCCAGTTGGACCTTTCATGATGATGTTTTTTGGAGTAATTTCATCGCGAACTTCTTTTCTTAAAGAATTTCTACGATAGCGGTTTCTAAGGGCAATAGCCACTGCTTTTTTTGCCTCTTTTTGCCCGATTATATATTTGTCTAATTCTTCTACTATTTGTTTTGGGGTTAAATTCATATTACACCTCCTCTATGGTTAAGTGATGATTTGTAAACACGCAAATATCACCTGCAATTGTGAGTGCTTTTTCGGCAATTTTTCTTGCAGACAAGTTGGTGTTTTCTTTTAGTGCTTTTGCTGCTGCCAAGGCATAATTTCCGCCACTGCCAATTGCACAGACATTATCTTCTGGCTCTATAACATCACCCATGCCAGAAACAATTAAAAGTTGGTCTTTATCGGCAACAATCATCATTGCTTCAAGTTTTCTTAGGGCTTTATCCATACGCCAAAGTGAAGCAAGCTCCACTGCAGATTTCATCAAGTTGCCAGAAAATTTATTGAGCATTTGCTCAAAGCGTTCGCTTAAAGAAAAAGCATCGGCAACGGTACCAGCAAAGCCTATAACAACTTTACCGCCATAAATTCTACGCACTTTAACTGCGTTATTTTTAAATATTACGCTTTGCGACATGGTAACTTGACCATCGCCACAAACAACAGTTTTTCCATCTTTTTTTACGGCACAAATTGTTGTGCCTTTTAGCATATTTTCCATTTTGTCTCCTTTTTTGTTTAGTCTTTTTACACTAGGAATACTTGTATTATACATGATTATGTGACTATGTCAAACCATTTTACAAATTTATTTTTTCTAAAAATTTGTCTATCTCGCTCAAAGAAACATCTAAGATTTTTTGCTTTTTTTGGTCTTTATTCCTCATATTTTCAGCTTGCACAATGCCATAATTTGCATTCATTGGCTGAAAATTTTTCTCGGGTGAAAAAGCAATATAATTTTCAATTGCACCTAAAACAGTTGTGCTTGGCAGGCTAAAAAGCGACTTTTCGTTTATGTATTGATACATGTTAATTGCCGTGTAAAGCCCGCTTGCCATGCTTTCTACATAGCCCTCTACACCAGAAAGTTGACCTGCAAAAAATATATTTGGATATTTTTTGCTTTGAGAATATTCATTTAGCACTTTTGGTGCATTGATATATGAATTTCGGTGCATTGTGCCATAGCGAACAAACTCTGCATTTTTTAGCGCAGGAATTAGCCCGAATACGCGTTTCTGTTCACCAAAAATCAAGTTTGTTTGAAAGCCAACCATGTTTAGGTTATCGCCAAGAAGGTCCTCTTTTCTAAGTTGCACACAAGCATAAGGCTTTTCGTCATAACGCTCATCTTTTATTCCAACAGGTTTCATTGGACCATATCTAAGAGCGTCAACGCCTCGTTTTGCCATTATTTCGACAGGCATACAGCCCTCAAAAACCTTTATTTTTTCGAACTCGTGAAGTTCTACGCATTTTGCGTTAATTAATTCGTTATAGAATGTTAAATATTCGTCCTTGTTTAAAAGACAGTTTAAATAGTCGGCAGTTTCGCCCTTGTTGTATCTATTGCCCCAATAAGCTCTGCTCATATCAACGCTTTCGGCACTGATTATTGGTGCGATTGCATCATAAAAGTAACAAGAATCATCGCCCACCAATTTTTTTATATTGTCAAACAACTCTGAGTCAATAAGCGGACCGCAAGCAATAATTGTGGGAACAGAAATATCTACATTTTTTACAACTTCATCTATAAGTTCAATATTTGGGTTATTTAAAATTTTTTCGGTGACCATATTGCCAAACTTTTCTCTATCAACCGACAACGCCCCACCACTAGGCACTGCACACATTTTTGCAATTGGAATTAGGTTAGAGCCTAGTTTTTCCATTTCGAGTTTTAAAAGACCGCTTGCAGAAAGCGGATCGCTTGCCTTTAAACTGTTAGAGCAAACAAGTTCTGCTAAAAAATCGTGCTTTTGAGCAGGAGTTTTTTTAATTTTTTTCATTTCATAGAGTTTTACTTTAACACCCTTTGAGGCAAGGTATAAAGCGGACTCGCAACCTGCGAGCCCTGCCCCTATAACTATAACACTATTAGTCTTCAACGTAATCACAATCCTTATTACTACATTTTACAATTTCGTCATCTTTGCGAACTTTTACAACAAGATGTTGACCGCATTTTGGGCATAGTTTGCCTGTTGGCTCGTCCCAACTCATGAATTTACAATTTGTGTAATCTTCACAAGAGTAATATATTTTGCCCGTTTTGCTTTTACGCTCGGTCATGCGTTTGCCACATTTTGGACAAGTACCTTTGTAAATTGTTTGCTCTAATGGTTGAATATTTTTGCACGCAGGAAAATTAGAGCAACCCAAAAATTTGCCATATTTGCCCTCTCTTATAACCATAAAATGACCGCATTTTTCACATTTTATGTCGGTTTTTTGTGGCTCTGCTTTAAGCTTTTCTCCGCCATTGGCAGTTGTTAAAAGAGGCTCTAAAAAGTGCCAAAATTTGGATATAACTTTGTGCCAATCTTCGTCCTTTTCTGCAATGTCGTCCAGTTTTGTTTCCATGCTTGCAGTGAAATCTATGTTAAACACTCCGCTAAAGTATTTTTGCAAAAAGTCGTTAACATTCATGCCTATTTCGGTTGGATATAGGAATTTTTTATCTTTTTCGGTGTAGTTTCTGCTTGCTAGCACTGCAATTGTTGGTGCGTAAGTGGCTGGTCTGCCTATTCCGTACTCGTCCATTGCTTTAATTAAAGACGACTCTGTGTATCTTGCAGGTGGTTTTGTGAACTTTTGTTCTTTTTTGATTGAATTGAAGTGCAACAACTCGCCTTCATTCATTGCAGGAAGTTTGTCGGCTATTTCTTCTCCGTCCTCTTGTTTTTCTTCCACTTGTTTATATGCACTTGTCCAACCTGCAAAAGTCATTGTTTTGCCAGTTACTCTAAATGTTAAATCATTAGCCTGAATGTCAATTAAAACATTATCATACTCTGCAGGAGCCATTTGACTTGCTAAAAAACGCTCGTATATTAACTTATATAACTTATACACTTCGGGCTTTAAATAGCTTTTTAAGGCGTCAGGGCGTCTTGCAAGAGAGATTGGTCTTATTGCCTCGTGCGCGTCTTGTGCGTCTTTTTTGGTTGAATATATGTTTGGTTTGCTTGGCAAGTAGTTTTGACCATATTCGCTAGCGATATACTCTTTTGCCATGTTCATTGCATCGGCTGAAACACGTGTGCTATCTGTTCTGATATAAGTAATTAAGGCGGTTTTGCCCTCGTTTGGAATTTCAACGCCCTCGTACAATATTTGAGCAACTTTGGTGCACTGAGCGGTGCTTAAGCCCGCTTTGTTTTGAGCCTCTTGTTGCATTGTTGATGTTGTAAATGGTGCTGGTGCATGAGAAGAGGTTTTGCTTTTTTTGATTTTTGTAATTTTGTAGTCTGCATTTTCTATATTTAAAGTTGCTTCTTCTACTTCTTCTTTGCTTTTAAATTTAACTTTTTTGCCTTTATATTGAACTGCCAAGGCTCTAAAAATTTGTTTATCGTCAAACTTGTTTAAATCAACAGACACATTCCAATATTCTTCTGGTTTAAAGTTAATAATTTCACGTTCTCTATCTACAACCAATTTTAAGCACACCGATTGAACACGGCCTGCACTTAAATTTGATTTAATTTTTTTGCAAATAATTGGAGACACCTTATAACCAACAAGTCTATCTAAGATTCTTCTGGCTTGTTGGGCGTCAACCAAGTTTTGGTCTATCACTCTTGGTTTTGTTAAAGCATTTTGAACGGCAGTTTTAGAAATTTCGTTAAAAGTGATTCTGCACTTTTGGTCTTGGTCAATTCCTAAAATGTATGCTATATGCCAAGCGATTGCCTCTCCTTCTCTATCGGGGTCGGACGCAATTAAAACTTGCTCGGCACGCTTTGCTTCTTTTTTAAGTTCGCTTACAACCGCTTTTTTGTCGGGCATAATTTCGTAGGTTGGTTGAAAGTTATTGTTTATGTCTATAGCAAAACTTTTAGGAGGCAGGTCTCGAACGTGACCTTTGGTTGACATTACTTCGTAGCCCTCGCCTAGATATTTTTTTAAAGATTCTCGTTTATTTGGTGACTCAATTATTACTAACTTCATATAACTCCGTTTTTATAAAATGTACAATTTTTTGTTTTAATTTTTTACTTAGCACAGAATAAATGTATTCCCTGCCAATTTTTTTATTATTCCACTAATTTCGAGAGATGTCAAACTGATATTTAAATTTTGTGTAGAATAACCTGTTTTTTCTTGTAAAAAATCAAAATCTTTTTCGCCATCTTTAAGCCATTTGCAAATTTGTTCCTCTTCCATAGAAAGTTGGACTTGCTTTTGAACTTCTTTTTTTGTTGGTGCTTTTATGCCAAAAATGGCAAGAATGTCATCTGGTGTGGTAAGGCAAGCACACATGCCCTTTTTAATTAATTCATTTGTGGCATAAGATAGCTCATTTGTGATGTTGCCTGGAACGCAATATGTATCTACACCAATTTCGGCACCAAACTCCATTGTATACAAACTGCCACTCTTTTTGCCTGCCTCGGTTATTATAATTGCATCACTAAGCCCTGCAATTATGCGATTTCTTGCGGGGAATGTATATTTTGTTGGTGAAACATTTAAAAAGTATTCGGTTAAAATTAAGCCATTTTTTGCAATGTCGCGCGCAAGGTTTACATTCATTGCGGGGAAAATATGGTCAAAACCGCCACCAAGCACAGCAATTGTGTTGCCTTTTACCTCTAAAGCACCCTCGTGCGATATTTTGTCTACACCACTCGCGAGTCCGCTTGCAATTGTTATGCCTTTTTCTGCTAATGCTTTAGAAAATCTTTCGGTTACAAGTTTTCCATAGGTTGATGGGTTACGCGTGCCTACCATGGCAACAATATTTGTTTTAAGCAAGTCAATATTTCCAACATAAAACAAAACATATGGTGGTTGAGCCAACCTTTTTAGGTTTTGTGGGTAATCATCAGACAAAATGGTTAAACAGTGTATGTTTCTTTTTTCTAAAGTCTCGAAAAATGTTGTTTGATTAAAATTTTTAATGCCGTCTACAAGCTCTTCATAATATGTTTTTAAAACAGGTTTTAAAACTCCAGATTTTATGACATCCATGTTAAAAATATCACTTGGGTTATCTAAAACTTCTAAAATGTCTTTAAACCTTTTGTGAGTTACAAACTCAAACTGACTTAAAAATATTAACGCTTTTTCATCATTTGTGTAATTTATCATATCCAATACTTCCTATCAAGTGACCTATAATTTATTGCTTCTGCAATATGGTTCACTTTTATTGTTTCACTATTATCTAGGTCGGCTATTGTGCGGGCAACCTTTAAAATTCTGTCATGGGCACGAGCCGACATTTTTAATTTATCGAATGCAATTTTTAGCATGTTTTCTGCTTGTGGTTCTAAAACGCAATATTTTTTTGTTTGCACAACATTCATTTTTGCGTTGGAATGCACCTTGCTATTTTTAAAACGCTCTGTTTGAATGTGTCGAGCCTTGTTTACACGCTCTTTAATAGATGCAGAACTCTCCTCTTCACGCGTGCTTGAAATGTCATCATATGTAATGGCGTCAACTTCTACGTGCAGGTCAATTCTATCCATAATTGGACCGCTAAGCTTTGCTAAATATTTATGTATTTGTTGCGGAGTGCATCGGCATACTTGTGTTTTACTGCCATAATTGCCACATGGGCATGGGTTCATACTTGCAACCATAATAAATGATGCTGGATATGTAACCGTCATTTTGTTTCTTGCAACGGTTATTATGCCGTCCTCTAAGGGTTGACGCAAAACTTCAATAAATTGTCTGTTATACTCTGGCAACTCGTCCAAGAACAAAACGCCATTATGTGCAAGGCTAATTTCGCCTGGTTTGGCATCTTTGCCACCACCCGCAAGTGCTACAACAGTGGCAGTGTGATGTGGCGTTCTGAATGGGCGATTGATAATTATTCCTCTGTTATCATCTAAAATGCCCGCAATGCTATGTATTTTTGTTACTTCCAACGCCTCATCAAAAGTCATGTCAGGCAAAATGCCCGCAAAGCACCTTGCAAGCATGGTTTTACCACTGCCTGGAGGTCCTATCATTAAAACATTATGTCCACCCGCGGCAGCAATTTCTAAGGCACGTTTTGCAACTGCCTGACCTTTTACATTGCTCATGTCAATTATGTCATTTTTTTGCTCGTCTTGAATTTCATGAAAATTGGCGGGCGTAACCTTATTTAATGGAGTTGTACTGTCCATTGCAAATGCTTTGGCAAGTTCAGTCATGTTTTCTACCACATAAATATTGATGCCGTCTATAAAACTTGCCTCATGATAGTTGCCTATTGGCAAAACAAAATTTTTATAGCCATTTGCTCTTGCAGAAATGAGCATAGGCAAAACGCCATTTATTTTTTTTATTGTTCCATCTAACGATAATTCGCCAAAAAAGATTATGTCTTTTGTTTTTCGATAGTCTATCACTCCGTTTGCACTTAAGAGTGCAACTGCAATTGGCAAATCGTATAGTGGACCCTCTTTCTTTTTGTCTGCAGGTGCTAAATTGATTGTAATTGCGTCTATTGGATATTCAAGACCAGAATTTTTAATTGCGGACTTTACCCTATCTTTACTTTCTTTAATTGCAGTATCTGCAAGCCCTACAATATCAAATTTGTTAAGACCTGAAGAAATATCTGCCTCAATTTCAACCAAAAAGCCGTCTAACCCGTTTAACCCATAACTTAAAACTTTTGATAACATAATTACCTCTAACTTTACAAGTATACATAATTTTACAATATTCTCAAAACAATATTTACAATT
>CAVISZ010000082.1:0-3561 GCA_963645585.1 uncultured Eubacteriales bacterium | reverse complement strand
GTTATGGTGAGTTTGTTGAAACAAAAGAACCAAGTGCTGTTGGTGCAGATTTGGTTGTTGGTTCATTATGTAAAAATCCAGGTGGTGGAATTGCTCCAACGGGGGGATATATTGTTGGAACAAAAAGGGCAATAGATTTGGTTGAAGCAAGGCTTACTGCGCCATCTGTTGGCTTTGAAGTTGGCAGTTATGAAATGGGATATAGATTGTACTTTGAAGGGTTATTTATGGCTCCAAATGTTGTTAGAAATTCCATTAAAGGGGCTTATCTTATTGGGAGAGTTATGGAAAAACTTGGCTACGAAGTTTTACCTGCATCTAACGAGAAAAGTTTTGATATTATAAAGTCTATTAAACTAAAATCTGCCGATGGTTTAATCAAATTTGTTCAAACTGTACAAAAAGTTAGCCCTGTAGATAGTGACGCCGTCCCTATGCCATGGGAAATGCCAGGTTATGCCGACAAAGTCATAATGGCAGCGGGAACTTTTGTTCAAGGAGCATCTATTGAATTGTCATGTGATGGACCTGTTAAAGAACCTTTTATAGCTTATTTTCAAGGCAGTTTAACATATGAGCATGCAAGAATATTGGCAGAGGAATTATATAAAGTGTATAGCAAGTAACATGTGTTTAAACAAAAATTTAACCACGTAATATTTCAATTTGTACAAACCGCATGATAGAAATTTTTGACACCAATAATTCTTGGTGAAATATATAGAGTCTAGTTTTTAAAATAAATACATAATGTGTTTAATAATTTTGTATAAAGCATTAAAAAAGCGTGCTAAGAATAACAATTCGTTATCTTAAAAGCACGTTTTTTTTATTTAAAATTTTTAGTTAGTTCGAATGAAAATGCTAAAATTTATTTTCTTGTTATTGCTTACTCTTGAAAATAGCTTTAAAATCTTTTTATACAACCAACAACTTTACCTAGAATTTTGCAATCGTTGGTTATAATTGGCTTATAAAGTTCATTTTGTGGTTGCAATCTTATAAATCTACCATCTCTGTAAAAGTTTTTAACTGTGGCATAGCCATCTATGTAGGCAACAACAATATCACCATTTTCAGCATCTTCTTGTTTTTTTACTACAACAAAATCACCGTCATCAATACCAATATTAATCATGCTATCACCAGAAATTCTTAGCATAAATAACTCTTGAGTTGTTCCAAAAACAGATTTGCTCATAACAAATTCATCTTCTACGTTTTCAACTGCCAAAATAGGAGTGCCTGCTGCAACTTTGCCTATTAATGGAATAGAAACTACATCCATTTTTCGTTCTTCTCTTGTTTGAACGTAGTTTATGCTTCTCGATTTGTTCTCATGTTTAATTATCAATTTCTTTTCAACCAATCTGTCTACATATTTTTTTACTGAGTTGGTTGATTTAATGTGAACACCCTCTGATATTTCTCTGTAAGAAGGAGGGAAGCCATTTGCGTTTGTGTAACTTTTTATAAATTCAAATATTTGATTTTCTTTTATATCACCTTTTTTCATAATTTTACCTCTTTTGTCATTATTATAAAACAAAAGCAAATAAAAGTCAAACATTTGTTTACTTTTATCTGCATTTATTTTTAAATTTATTGATACATCAATTTTGACTTTAACAACAATTTTCTAACGAAATGGAAAACGATATAAGAGAATGATAGTGTAATAGGGTATAACAATGTTAGAGAGTATGCTGTAAAGTTTTCAAAAGAAAACCCACACATTAAATTTATTGCAAATATGATTGGTATTGCTAAAAGTGAAATGGCACAGAATTTTGCATTAAATTTAAATTTAGTTAAGTCTAGTGCTATACATTTATGTGGCGCTTTTTTATAGTTAATATAGTTAATTCCAAATATTAGCAAAGCAATAATAGGAAATATTATATATGTAACAGGATGATTTAAATGTACATTTTTTATAAAACTGAAAATAACTGCAAATACAATAGTTATTAAAGATATATAAGAAAACATGAGTAGTGAAGTAACAGAGTTCAGTTTTGAAATTTTAACCATGTTATAATCTTTGCTAGTTTTTTTAAGCTCTTTAACAAAAGGTTTAAATTTAATATTTTGACTGCTATAAAAACTCTGCAAATCTGAATAAGTTGCAAAACTTGTTTTGCTGTCAATAACTTCTAATTCTTGATTTTCGGCACTTGTTTTGCTTTGTTCGTATAAATCTTTGACTCTATCCTTGTAATTATCGGAAGTTTTGCTAGATTTTAAGTCAGGTGCTATACTGTTTGCGTTAACATAAATTTCAAACCTTCTTGTATCCCATTTGGTTGGTTTTGGCATGTCTTCTGGATTAAGCCTTTCTGTAATAAGTACACCATCATCTTTCTTCTGTTCTTGCACTTTTACGCTTTCTTTATTAACATTATCTTCTTTATTTTCAATGGTCGCATCCTTAGGAATATAGCCTTTTAATTCGGATATGCTTATGTGAGTGTTTGTTTCAGGTTCCTCTGTTGAACTAATTAGGTTGTCCGCACTCTGCTGACTCTCTTCTTGTTTTTCTAATGGAATAATAGGCGAGTTGTTGACCTCGTTGTTATTAGGTGAGGTGTTTGTTAAGATGTCATCGCTTGCCTCGGAAACAGTTATGGTTTCTTTAACAGGTTCAGGCTCGACAGGTTTTATTTCTTCAATGTATTTCTTTTGATAAGTTGATGAGTCATTTAATGCTTCGCTAAAACTTTTGTTTGTTTTTTTAACATATTCAAAAGTATGTTCATTTTTTTCTAAAGGCTTTTCGTAAGAAGTGAGAATAGGATTTTGTGGGGTAGAACTAACATTTTGAATTAAAGGTTCTGGCTGAGTAGAAGGCTCTGGTTGTATGGTAGCAATGGGTGCACTTTGGATTTCTTCAGAACTAGGAGGAGTAACAATGATTGAGTTGGAAAACAAATCAAATTGCACAAATGTGTCATCTTTTTTGGTTTCTAGTTGTTCGGTTTTGGACTCTTCTTGTTTAGGAGTAGTATTTAGGTTAAACAAGTTCTCTTGTTGCAATAACTTGGTTTCGGGCTCTGATTGATTGTTGTTTGGTGTTAAATAGTCTTTAGGTAAATCATTTTGCCACTTTTCTAAATGTTTTTTACCAAGGTCAGTTAAGTGATAATAATGACGTCTGCCACCAATATCGCTATCACGCCAATATGAGGTGATTATAGCTTGGTCCTCCATTCTTTTTAAACTAGAATAAAGGCTAGGTTGTTTTATTGATACTTTACCATTTGTGCTTTTTAAAACTTCATCTATAATTTCATAGCCATATTTGTCGCGTTCTAATAGCGTCATTAAAATAATAGTTGAAAGTTGCCCTCTAGGAATTTCATCTTTTATCATTTGTAAACTTCCTTTAAAATAAATCTTATTTTCACTCATTTTAATATATAAACATAAAAAAGTCAAATCGGTATTATGCAAATTGTAAAAATAGTTTGAATACACAATATTTTGTGGTATTATATGAATATGGAATACAATTTAGTAAGGTCAAACAGAAAAACATTAGCCATAAAAATTACTCCTGAC
>CAVISZ010000081.1:0-2057 GCA_963645585.1 uncultured Eubacteriales bacterium | reverse complement strand
CACCACGATAATAAGGATGAAAAGCACAATAAAAATGCAAACCATACTTTAAATTGCGGTTGGACAAACTGCGAAAGTGCAAATAATGATAATTTGAATTTAAATAAAATTGAAAATGAAAACCAATATAATAAAGCCGCTCAGCACACAAGCAAAAACAGTACAAAACAACCGCTAAAAGCCCTAAAAAATATGCCAAAATCTATTTTGATAGATATTGCAACATTACTATTAGGGCTATGCGTTGGACTTGTTTGCATTCTAGTAGAAACAAACATTTACATCCATTACTCCCTACTTATCACATCCGTTTTACTACTAGGCTACAAAACATACCTAAAAGCCATCCACCTACTTCTAAGAGGCACAATAAACGAAAACTTGCTACTTACCATTTCAGTCATAGGTGCAATATGCATAGATAAGCATATGGAAGCAATTATGGTTATAGGTCTCTACTCTATTGGCAAAATCCTAGAAGGAATTGCAGTAAATAAATCACGCAAGTCAATAGAGAAAATGACAAACTTTAAACCCCAATATGCCGTTATTTTAGACAGCGACTTAAAAGAGCACAAAGTTACCCCAACAGCCGTAAACATTGGCGACACCATAATCATCCGTCCAGGCGAAAGCATTGCCCTAGATGGCAAAGTAATAGAAGGCAACTGCAACCTAAATATGCAAAGTTTAACAGGCGAAAGTTTGCCCGTTCCTGTAAAAAGCGGTGATGAAGTTTTGTCAGGTTCTATTGTGCTTGATGGAGTTTTGAAAGTATGCGTTACAACCAAATATGCAAATAGCACAGTAAATAAAATATTGAATTTAATTGAAAATAATCAAGAGAAGAAATCTAAAACCGAAACAGTGATTTCCCGTGTATCAAAATGGTACACACTTGGCGTTATTGCCCTTTCGCTTATAACTTTTGGCATTGTCTACTTAGTAACAAAAGACTTCCAAACCGCCCTATATCGTGGCTTAATCTTCCTTGTTATCTCTTGCCCTTGTGCCTTTGCTATCTCAGTGCCCCTATCTTACTTTTCAGGGCTTGGCAATGCAAGCAGTAAAGGCATTTTGATAAAAGGCTCTACCTATTTAGACATTTGCTCTAAAATAAATAAAATTGCATTTGACAAAACAGGCACCCTAACAACAGGCAAGTTTAGAATAGAAAAAGTTGAAGTATTTGATAATTCTAAAACAGATGAAGAATGCATTTACCTAGCAAGTTTAGGCGAGCAGTTCTCCCTTCACCCCCTTGCTCAAGCCATTGTAAACGAAAACAAGTTGAATCGACTTGAAACACCACAAAACTTAAAAGAAGTTGCAGGAGAAGGCGTTTATTACGATTTCGCTTCATACAACTACTTTGTGGGAAGAAAGCAAAAAGGCTTAAAAAACACTTGTGTTGAATTATATGAAAATAATAAATTAATTGCAATCTTTTATCTAAGCGACAGCATAAAAGCCGAAAGTTACACGGAAATTGAAGCCCTAAATAAAATGGGCATTGAAACAATATTGCTTTCAGGCGACAAAGAAGAAGTGGTTAAAAATTTGGCAAACGACTTAGGCATATCAACCTACAAAAGCGAACTACTGCCAGCAAATAAATCTAAATGGCTAGAAGAAACCAAACAAAACGACAAAAACGGCACAGTTGCCTTTGTTGGCGATGGCTTAAACGATGCCCCATCCCTAACCCTTGCCGATGTTGGCTTCTGTATGGGACTAAACGGCAACCCCGCAAGTGTGGAAGCAAGTGATATAGTGCTAACGGATGACAATCCAAAGAAAATTAGCACCGCCATAAAAATTTCTAAATACACACACAAAATTGTATGGCAAAATATAGGATTTTCAGCAATTATTAAAATAACTTTCCTTCTACTTGGTGCTTTTGGCATTACAGGTATGTTATCCGCAGTAATTGCCGATGTTGGCGTAACAGTTCTTGCAATCTTAAACAGTCTCCGTGCCTTAAAATACGACCCAAAAAACGATTAATTTAGTTTAGTTAAAAAATTTGCAAATTTTAACACATAATTAAATAT
>CAVISZ010000080.1:0-5986 GCA_963645585.1 uncultured Eubacteriales bacterium | reverse complement strand
ATACAATATATTTAAAAAAAAATCAAAAAATTGTAATATATTTTTAAATTAATTCTTTTAATTTTATTTTTAATAAATTGTCAATTCTAAAACTGTCTCTGCATTTTGATATTGATTTTTTAATTACAAAAATATTATTTGCATTTTTATATAAATCTTTATATTCTTCTAAAAATTTATAGGTTTTGGACGGGAAATATATCATAATTTCGCAAATTAACCAACTTATTGCCATATTTACGTAATATTCTTGCTCTAAATTTGCCTTTTTTATTAAATCAAATATTAATTCGATATACTCTTCTTTTTTTGCAAATTTTAGCAAACAAACAAATGCAAAACGCCTTAAAAATGTATATTTGCTATCAAAAATACTGCACGCAAAAGCATAAACTTTTTCAAAATTATTTTCTGATATTTTTAATGTGTCTGTACAAACCCAAGAATCAACATTTTTTAGATAATCTAAAATATATTTTTGTTGTAAATCAAAATCTTTAAAAAGAGAAATTATGCAAGCGGTTAAAATATCGTCCTCAATATATTCATGCGTTTGATATTTTAAAAAACTTATGGCATCGCCTTTTGCTATTTCTTTTGCTATTTGTTTTAAAACAGGCACTTTAATTGCAAGACATGGTTTTTGGCATGAGTAAATTCTTTTGGTCCACACACCCTTTTCTAAATTTGCAAGCGATAATAAATATTGATTAAACTCCAAAATGTCTGATTTTGCCCAACACTTTCTTTTTAGTTCCATTGTGTACTCGCCTTTTTAAAATCTATCATCAAGTTTTAAATTTAATGAGTTTAGATAAAACAAACTTGACTCTTTAGGAAAATTAAAATTAATTTTGCAAGCTTTTAAATGTTGAGTTTTTGCTTTATATTTGCTATTTATTTCATTTTTGCCATACTTGCCATCGCCTATAATATAAATTTTATTGTAAGCAAGATGTGCCCTAATTTGGTGCGTTTTGCCGTCCTTTATTTTAACCTCTAGCAAACTAACATTTCCGTTTGTTTTAAGTGTGGTGTATTCAGTAAAAATTTCAACTCCGCCCGCAGTTTTATTGCTATAAATTTTAACTTGACTCTCGTCTTTATCCTTAACCAAATAGCCATGCAAAACTGTGTGAGGCAAGACATTTCCACACACTTCTGCATAATATATTTTTTCTACATTGCCCGCTTTAAATTGTTTTATTAATTCATTTTGAGCCTGCACTGTTTTTGCAAAAATAACAAGCCCCAACGTGTTGCGGTCTAACCTGTGAACTGCAAAAACATTTTTACCTTGTTTTGCAAGTTCGGACATAACATTATAGTTTCCGTCACAAGTTTCAATTCCTTTGCCCTTGTTAACAATAAGTATGTTGTTGTCTTGATACACAACCTCAAACATATCTTTTTTTACGGCAGTGTCTGGAACATAAGCACAAATGCTAGCCCCGCTAGGAACAATTATGTTCTCTTTTACTCTCGCCCCGTCAACAATTATATCTTTTTGTCTTAGTGCACTAGAAAAAGCCGAATAGTTAATGTCTGGGCATTGCTTTTCTAGCACTTTTAACACTCTTTCTGGCTTTTGGCATACAATTTCTATCTTTTTCATACATATACTATAACATTAATTTACAAAATTTGCATTAAAATTGTAGATTTTTTATGGAGTTTTGTAGTATATTATTAGCAAGGAGGATTTTATGGCAAAAAGTAGAAGCGATTATTTTGGTCTTGGTTACATTGTAAGTGTAATTTTAGCAATAATTCCAGTTACATCTTGGGTTTGCGGTTTTATTACTCGTTTCCAAGAAGGAAAAATTGTTGCAGGCTTAATCAGATTAATCTTTGGATTCACTATTGTTTGGATTTTGGACTTAATCTTTATGATTATGAGCAAACACATTTGCAGATTACTTAATGTGTAAAGCCTAACAACAAAATGTAATTTAAAATTACATAAAAGCAACTTTAAAGTTGTATCTCACATTTGTGAGTTTGTTTTTGCAAATTACAAAAACACCCCGCCTTTAGCAAGGCATATAACCTTGCTAAAGGCGGGGCTTTATTATTTTAAGTTAAATAAAAGCAGTGCTTGTTTTAGTTTGTTACTTTAAAATTATTTAAAGTTTAACTTTAACAACACTGCTTTATTTTTTTATTTTATAGACACAAATATTGACTTAAATTGTTATTTGGAATGCAGGGCGAACGCCTATTTGATCACCACCCGCTTCGTAATATGTGTAGTAATTCCCAACTCTTATACCAAATGGCATGTAACTACCTCCATAAAGAGTTCTAGTCCAATATGAAGTCTGGGAACATGTTTCATCAACTGCATAAAGCAAGCCATTGTAATTATAGTCGTTAACTAACATTAAATTGTGAATTAAATACAACTCGTAACAAGAAGGTTCCCAAAGTTTTTGATTTTCAGTTACAACAAAAGGATCAAATATACCATCAACTGCGGAGTCATCTTGCAAAGTTCTATTTGATATTTTGTTATAAATTTCTTTACTATTTGCATCTGCATCAGCGGATGTAATTTTGTATGTCTCTAAAAATGAATCTGACGAATTTTCACCTGACAAATATTTTTGCAAATCACTGCCTTTGTATTGGTTTTTTCTTGTTGCTCCGTCTGTTCTATCATTTTGTTGAAAATATCTGCTTCCAAGAGCCCACTCACTCACAAACCAATATGTGCCTTTTGGCAAGTTTGAGCCACTTGTAACAACCTCGCCTGTAACAGGTTTCATTGTGCCTGTTTTTGAATCGCTTTGTGCAAAAACGAACCATTTTATGTCACTAGAACCAACTTTGCCCATTTTGACATAACTTCTTGACACATTTGTATAGCCGTCAGCTGTATAAGACCTGAAATCGCCTGTTTCAACAGACAATGTAGTTGCACTATACTTTTCAAATGATAACCCTATGTCAAATGTGTTAGCATCTGAATCTTTTGTTTTGTCCTTTAATGAAATATTAACAACCAATGTACATGTATCTGATTTTGCAGGCATTGTGCCAACAATGGTTGAGGCAGGAACTAAAAAAGATGTTGTAGTAGATTTTTGCCCAACACTATAAGAACTATCAAATGGAACCGTATTCGAATCATAAAAATTGAGGGTTGTTGATGTTGCACTGCTAATCATTGCTTTTACAGGAAATTCTGAGTTGTTGATTATGGTAAACACAACTGTTATATCTTCCACTTCTCCACTTTCGCCCATGTCTGAAAAGTAAAATTTAGTGTCCGATGATAACTTGTTTGTTCCGTTATTATTTGCGTCATCTTTAACATTACTCCATGTGCCTAGACTTGCTAAAGTGTCTGTGCTTTTTCTTGGTGTGCCCGCTTTGTCTGGCGTGCCGTCTGTGCTTACTGCGTCACCATACATTTCGGCTTTTACTGTAATTAAACAGTCGTGTGCTTGAAAATTGATTGTACCAGTTACAGCCAAACTTGCGTTTTTAACTGAATACACACCAATGGCTATAGCACATACGCATAAGCAGATTGTAACTATGTTTAATAGTATGTTTAGTTTTTTCTTTTTCATATTCTCCCCCTTTAATTCGGCTTTGCCGAATAATTATGAAATTATTTGCGAGGCTCAAAAGAGGTCTTTACCTCTAGCCTCGCACTCATTTTATCGCGGGGGGGGGAGAAGTCAACTGATTTTTTCATTTTTTTGCAATTTGAGGAGATTTTTTTGAGTTGGGGGGCGTTTTAAAGGTATACTTGGTACTAAAAACAAGATTTCAAACCCTCCCGTCTACAATTTTGGAACAAAATTGTAGACACCCTCCCTTGGCAAGGAGGGAAACGTTTAAACAATCTTTTGCGTTAGAAGCCTTTGCACAGTGAATGAAATGTTTTATCAAGATTTGATTTTTTCTCAAACTTTGGCAACTAACAGACTTTCTCTCCCGCACCTGAGGGAGCAAAGGTTTCTGCAAATTCCCCACTATATTACTTTTTAACTAAGTTGCAGACAAAAAAACACTCTGAGAAAAATCTCAAAGTGTTTAAATCGGACAATAATTCATCAATCATCACTTTTCATTCGAAATTTAAATAGGGATTTCCTATTTAATAATTTTCATTCAATATTTCAAAATAGGCTTGTGGGTGAGCACAAACTGGGCAAGCAAGAGGTGCCTCTTTGCCAACATGAATATGACCACAATTTGTACATATCCAAACTTTTTCGTCTTGTTTAACAAAAACTTGCTTTTCTTTTATGTTTTTAGCAAGTTTTAAATAACGCTCTTCGTGGCGTTTTTCAATTTTTGCTACGCCCTCAAATTGACGAGCAATTGCTTCAAAACCTTCAGCTCTTGCCTCCTCTGCCATTTGTTTATACATTTCTGTCCATTCGCCATTTTCGCCTGCGGCAGCAGCCAAAAGATTTGAATAAGTGTCATTTATTCCACCCAAATGTTTAAACCAAAGTTTTGCGTGTTCCATTTCATTTTTTGCGGTTTCTTCAAATATTTGTGCAATTTGATTATAACCTTCTTTTTTTGCTTTTGATGCAAAATATGTGTATTTGTTACGTGCTTGACTTTCTCCAGCGAACGCTTTTAACAAATTTGCTTCTGTTTTACTTCCTTTAAGTTCCATTTTTAATTCTCCTTAACTTGCAATTTAATTGCAAATATATATTAACAAAAGTGCCACTTAAAGTCAAAAATTTAACATAAATAAATTTTATTAATATCATCATTATTTATAAAACAATAATTTTTATGCAGGATGTAATTTTGAGCATTTACTAAAATCTCAAAATTGTTTGATAAATCAATATATAGAGCATAGTCACATAGCTTAAAAAGATTAAACATACTATACAAATTTCCATGAAAACTAAATACATTATTGTTATAAAAATTTGTTTCCATAATATTTTTATCCACTGAAAAATGTAACTTTTTCGTATTAGAATACTTAGAAATAATTGATGAATTAATTACATCACTCTCGTCTAATATAAATGTATCAAAGCCTTTACCTATCAACTCGTCAAGTATAATACTAACATTTTTATATAACCTATCAGTATATTTACACGCTGGCGATTTGATAATTAAACATGTATTTATCATATTTCATATTATAGCGATTAAAATATACCATAGTCAAATCATTCACCTATTATTTTCGCATATATTTTTAACCCTTTTAGTTCAAAATAAATCTAAAAGGAGTAAATATGAACATAGCACAAGCGGTGGGGAAAAGAATTCAAGAATTATTATTTCAAAATAATTTGAGTATATATAAACTTGCAAAATTAACCAATTTAAATGAGCAAACTATAACTAATCTAATTAAAGGAAAATCTAAAGATGTTCGACTTTCAACAATTTATCACATCTGTAACGCGTTTGATATAGACATTTTAGAGTTTTTTGCTCCAAATTATTTTAGAAATTCAAATATAGATATTTAGGAGTGTCAAATGAATTTATCAACAATTGCGGGCAACAGAATAAAAGAATTAATAAGCAAAAACAACTTCACAATTTACAAATTGGCAAAAACAACCTGCTTACATAACAAAACTTTATCAAATACAATAAAAGGTAACACAAAGGACATCAACTTATCCACCATTTACTTAGTTAGCAATGCTTTTAACATGGATATTTTGGACTTTTTAAAACCCGATGAATTTAGAAATAAAAATGTGAAATTGTAATTATAATAAGGTGAGGTATGACATTAGGAAACATTATTGGTAAAAGAACAAAAGAGTTATTATATGAAAACAAAATGAGTATTTACAGGTTATCAAAAATAACATGCTTGCATGAAAAAACTCTAAGCGATTTAATAAATGGCAGGTCAAATGATGCAAAAATAAGCACTGTTTATTTAATTGCAAATGCTTTTAACATGGACATTTTAGAGTTTTTAAAACCTGACGAATTTAGGAATAAAAATATTGATATTTAATTATAG
>CAVISZ010000079.1:2653-5536 GCA_963645585.1 uncultured Eubacteriales bacterium | reverse complement strand
CGAAAAGTATAATTTCTTCTATAGATATTTGTTAAACCAAAAAATTCCTGTAAGAATTAAAGATTTAAATATTGACGGAAATGATATTAAAAAAGCATTGCCTAAACTTGATGAGAAAAACATCAGCGGAATATTAAAACAACTTTTAGACTCAGTTTTTGAAAATGAAGTGGCAAATGAAAAATCAGAACTAATAAAAGAGGTAAAAAAAATTGGAAGTTTTAGGAATAATTAGCATTTGCTTACTTGTAATTTTAATCTTTATAAGCGTGTTGTCTTTGCGTAAAAAATCGTCCAACAATAACATGACGGTAAAAGATTATATCGAACTTAGAGAGTACATTCAAATGTGCTTTAACGAGCAAAACAAACTAAACAAAACTGTTAATGACTTAATTGTGCATAGCATGTCGCTTAATAACGATAGCGTTATAAACACTGTCACAAAAAATGCAGGGCTTCAAACTCAACAATTAAATGACATAATGTCACGTCTTGACAAAATGTTAAATAACAACGCCGAAAGCATGAAAAATGCCACAATGGTGCTTCAAAGTGGGCTAGAGCGTTTGCAGAATGACAACGAGAAAAAACTAGAACAAATGCGTCAAACAGTAGATGAAAAATTAAATGTAAGCCTAGAACGTAGACTTACAGAGTCGTTTAACGTGATAAACCAAAGACTTCAAAGCGTTTATGAGGGCTTGGGAGAAATGAAAAATCTTGCAAGCGGTGTAGGAGACTTAAAAAAAGTTTTAACCAATGTTAAAACTCGTGGAATTTGGGGCGAAGTTCAACTTGGAAACTTGCTTGAGCAAATGATGACTCCTGAGCAGTATGCTAGCCAAGTTGCAATAAAACCTGCATCAAGTGAAAGGGTGGACTATGTTATAAAACTCCCAGGCAGAACGGGCGATGAAGTCTTGTTGCCAATTGATGCAAAATTTCCAATAGAGGATTATCAACGACTTGTGGACGCAAGCGACCGTGGCGACCCTGCCGAGGTAGAGTCTTGCCTAAAAGCCTTAGAGCGTAGGGTTAAAGACGAGGCAAAATCAATTAAAGAAAAATACATTGATGTGCCACGCACCACCGATTTTGCTGTTATGTATCTCTCAATCGAGGGACTATACGCCGAAGTGTTACGCAGACCAGGGCTTGCTGAGTGCTTGCAACGCGACTATAAAATTAATGTTTGCGGACCAACAACACTTGCATCTCTTTTAAACAGTTTGCAAATGGGCTTTAAAACATTAACAATAGAAAAACGCTCTAGTGAAATTTGGAGTTTGCTTGGTGCAGTCAAACAAGAATTTGGTAAGTTTGTGGAACTTTTGGCAAAAACCCAGAAAAAATTGTCAGAAGTAAGCAACACAATTGAGTTCGCAACCAAAAAATCTCGCACAATAGAGAAAAAATTAAAAAATATAGCAATAGAAAATGCTCCAGAATTTTTGGAAATTGAAAATGATGACGATTTAAAATTAGATGTTTCGGAGGACTCTGATGAATAAAAATTACGCCAAATGGCTTAAAATTGAAGATGCAAACATTCACAATAAACTTGTTGCAATGACCGAAGAAGAGCAAAAAGACGCTTTTTCAAACACGCTTTCTTTTGGAACCGCAGGTTTAAGAGGCGTTATGGCTCTTGGCACAAATCGTTTAAACGAAGTCAATGTTTGCAAACTTGCTAATGCAGTGGTTGAGTATTATCGCAAACACAAATTAAACAACATTGTAATAGGTTTTGACACTCGCCATAATTCAAAAATGTATTCACACATTTTTGCAAAAGTGCTTGCGTCAAATGGCATAAGGGTAAACATCTTTAAAAATTATGTGCCAACTCCAGTTTTAATATATTCAATAACTCAAACAAAGTCCGATATGGGCATAATGATAACCGCTAGCCATAATAACAAAACATATAACGGAATAAAAATAAGTGGGGCAAACGGCATTCAAATTTCAGGCGAGGTTGAAAAATCTATTGGTGATTTGTATAACAAAATTGATGAGGTAGAGGCATACAATAATTTTTATCATAATCAAATCACTCAGCAAAAAAATGTTTACTATGTTAAAAGCAATGTAAAAAAACGCTTTTTGGGTGAGTTCTATAAAAACAAACTTAATAAAAATCTAAACATAATTTACACGCCATTAAATGGCACTGCTTATAAATATGTTATAAAAGCACTAAAAGGCTCAGGTTTTACAAAAATAAAAACACCATTCTTGCAAAAATTCGCAAATGGAAATTTTACAACATGCCCTTATCCAAACCCAGAGTTTGTAGAGGCGTATAAAAAATGTTTAAAAGTAACCGAGGACTTTGATGCAGATGTAATTGTTGCAACTGATCCCGATGGTGACCGTTTGGGAGCAATGATAAAAAGCACCAAAGGTTATAAACTTTTAACAGGCAACGAAATGGGCTTTTTGCTTTTAAATTACATGTACGAAACGCATTCAAGAGAAAAAAACTTGTATGCAGTGTCAACTGTGGTGTCGTCACCAATGTTTTTTGATATGTGCGAAGCTTTTAATATAAAATATGCAAAAACATTAACAGGTTTTAAAAATATAGGCAAAGCAAAAAAACAATTAGAGGACAAACTTGGCAAAGACGGCTTTATTTTGGCATATGAAGAAAGTTGTGGCTATATTGTTAAAGACAACTTCTATGATAAAGACGGCATTTTTGCACTTTTAAAATTCTGCGAACTAGCAAGTTATTTAAAAAATAAGGGAAGTAGCATTGAAGAATATTTGAATGAAATTTACGCTCGCTTTGGAAATATTTATTCATTAAATTCAAGCATTCAGTTTAATGGTGAAAACGCATTTGAAAGAATGATGACCGAAATAAATAACTTG
>CAVISZ010000079.1:0-2643 GCA_963645585.1 uncultured Eubacteriales bacterium | reverse complement strand
ATAACTTGCGTGCCCGCGGGCTTAGCAAACTTTTGCGTAAAAAAATAATAAGCACAACCGACTATTTAACCGATAAAACAGGGCTTGAAAAATCTAATTTTATTGAATATAAAACAGAAGATTTTTCATTTATAATAAGACCAAGCGGAACAGAACCAAAACTTAAATTCTATATTCATGCAAAGGGCAAAACTTTAGAGCAAAGCAAAAAACTTGCAAATAGCGTTTTAGATGCTATCAAAAAGGAAATATTTGACATAAGTGAATAGCAAAATTCAAGAAAAACTAAACTTAATAACCGAAAACAGTGGCGTTTATATCATGAAAAATTCTGATGGCACTGTAATTTATGTCGGAAAAGCAAAAAACTTAAAAAACAGAGTAAGTCAATATTTTCATAACTCTGCAAAACAGCCAAAAGTCCAAGCAATGGTTGACCATATTGCCGATTTTGACTACTTTATAACACTTTCAGAGCAAGACGCCTTCGCTCTTGAAAATAATTTAATAAAAAAATATCAACCTTTTTATAATATTCTTTTAAAAGATTCTAAAACTTTTGCGTATATAAAAACAAACTTAAAAGAAGATTTTCCAAGGTTTGAAATTACTCGCAAATTAAAACAAGACGGTGCCAAATATTTTGGTCCATACATCAGCGGTGTTTCTGCAAGAGATGTGTTAAATTTGCTTCATCTTGCATTCCCTGTAAGAAAATGTAATGAAAAAATAGGCAAAAAAAGAACCAGAGCATGCCTTAATTACTCAATTGGTCTTTGCAAGGCTCCCTGCATGGGATATATCGACAAAGTCGACTATCGCAAAATTGTCGACAGGGCAATAGACTTTTTAAAAGGCAACGACACTGAAATAGAAAACATCATAAAAGAAAAAATGAACAACTACGCAAGCGTAGAAAATTTTGAAAAAGCACTAGAAATGCGTGACAATTTAAAAATAATAAAAAAACTAAAAGAAAAGGTTGTCGCAAACATTCCAAAAGATTTGTCGCTAGACGCTTTTGCCTATGTAACAGACCAAGAGGCAGGTGCGGTTTGCGTGCTAACTCTGCGTTCAGGCAAAATTCTTGGTGCTCAAGATTTTTCTTGTTACGATGCTTCAATTTCTCCTCAAGAATCGCTAGAAGATTTTATCACTCAGTATTATAAAAACAAATCATTGCCAGATGAAATTTTGGTTAATATGGAACTAGATAATGTGTCTGAGTTTACAGAATATTTGTCTAATTTTAGAGGCAAAAAAACAATAATCAATTTCCCAAAAATTGCATTAAAAAACAATATTATAAAAATGGCAGAGCAAAACGCTCAAGAGCATTTGTTTAAACGCGTAAGAGAGGATAAACTAAAATTCAAACGCACCTTGGGCGCTTTAATTGGCATAAAAGAGGCTCTTTCGCTTCCAACTTTGCCAAAACGCATGGAATGCTACGATATTTCCAACATCAGCGGAACAAACAAAGTAGCAAGTATGGTCGTGTTTATTAATGGCGAGCCTGCAAAAAAAATGTATCGTAAATTTAAAATTCAGGACATAGAAGGTCCAAACGATTTTGAAAGTTTAAAACAAACATTAACTCGTAGACTTGGCGAACTAGACAAAATGGAAGACGAAAGCTTTTCTATGCGTCCCGACCTTTTGGTTATTGATGGCGGAAAAGGTCAACTAAGCTCCACTTACGAGGTTTTGCAAAATTCCAATCATAAAGACATCAAAATTTGCAGTCTTGCAAAGCGTTTTGAAGAAATATACTTGCCAAATAATCCTGTGCCAATCATGTTTAAACGAAGCAGTGAAGAGTTAAAACTTTTTCAAAGAATAAGAGACGAGGCACACAGATTTGCAATTACTTTTCATCGCAACTTGCGTAATAAAATGGAATATCATGACCCACTTTTAGAAGTAGATGGCGTGGGCAAAGTAAAAATGCGTGCACTCTATGCTCAGTTCGAAACATTAGAAAATATGAAAAACGCAAGCATTGAAGAATTGCAACTTGTAAAGGGCATTGACCCAAACTTGGCAATAAAAATTTATAATAGACTACATTCAAGTTAAAACAAAAAGGAACACAAATGAGTAAATTATATTTCAAATATGGAGTAATGGGTTGCAGTAAAACTGCAAGTGCATTAATGTGCAAATTTAATTATGAACAACAGGGCTTTAAAGTTCTTCTTTTAAAGTCTTTTTTAGATACGCGTAACACCAAAGATAAACAAATTGTAGTGCATTCAAGAATTGGCTTAGAGAGCCCTTGCCTTGCATTTACTTTAAATGATGATTTAATAGAGCTTGTTAATGCACAAAGCAAAAATCAAACATATGATGTTATAATGGTCGATGAGTGCCAGTTTGCAACAGAAAAACAAGTTGAACAATTAAAGGAATTGTCTTTAACTCATACAGTGCTTTGCTATGGTCTTTTAACTGACTTTAAAACTAAACTTTTTGAGGGGAGCAAAAGACTTGTAGAACTTGCCGATAGCATGCAAGAACTTAAAAGCGTTTGCACATGCGGAAGAAAAGCAAGCGTTAATGCACGATTTGTTAATGGCAACTTTTGCATAGACGGCGACTCCGTTGCAATTGAAAAGGGTAATGTAACATATAAAACTATGT
>CAVISZ010000078.1:0-8163 GCA_963645585.1 uncultured Eubacteriales bacterium | reverse complement strand
ACTTTTTTTACATCTTTTTTTATTATTTAGCAAACACTCGGCTAAGGGGTGGGAAGAAATAATATTTGTTAGCAATTTTGTTTGTTATAATTTGTCAAATATTGTATAATTTTATCGTTTAATGACATCAAACTTTAGCATGTGTGTGACTGTTTTGTTATCGCAAAGACGCAAAAAATTTTTGCAAGACGCTTCTATCTGCAAGTATATCTTAAAAAAATTATAATACATTAACTACATATATTGGCATATATTGGCGTCACGATTTCGAGTGTGGTTTTGTGCAAACACAAATTGCCAAATGCAAACACTTAAATAAACTAGACATCGCATGTTCGTGAACTAGAATAAGTTTGATGTATGTAAAACAAAAAAGAGGTTATTATGGAAACTAAAAATATTATAGACTCAGGCGAGGAAGTAATTATTGAGTCTAAGTCAAGTTTAAAAAAATGCACAGGGGCAAAATTAAAAGGCTTTTTGATTTTGTTTATTATGTGGCTTGCAATGGACGTGTTCTTTTGCTATTTGATTTTTCAACAACAAATTGCGGGCAAATATTGGTTTGTGAGCATTCCTATTATTGGCTTTAACATTTTGGCAATTCTATCTATATATATATCTGTTGCAAAAGAGTACACAAGAGTTGCGGACTTTAAATACATTTTAACAAACAAGGCAGTGTATTTTTGCGATGACAGCGCACACAAACAAATTAAAAGATTGGCAATTGAAAACATTACACGATTTGAAAAAGACAAGGCTTCATCTTCCACCTTTTATGCTTGCACCGACAAAGACTTTATCAAGTTTGAATATTTAGAGAACTCTCAAGAGTTTTACTCTCAACTTGCCCGCACAGTAAATAGCAAGTAATATTAAAAAGCATAAATCGTACAATACTCTACTACTTTTGTGAAGTGTTACTTTGCTTTAAAAAGCGACAAACAAAATATAAAAAACACAAACACGCAATATGTCATTCTTAATGATTATTAAAAACAAGGCAAAGCCAACTTTATTTCAGAGGCTTTGCCTTGTTTTTGTATTTGTGTAATTTGTTGTTATATATTCACAATTATTTTTGTGTAATTTATTGTTAATTATCCACAATTTTTATAGATATTTAATCAAACAAAATTATTTCTCTTTTGTTAAAATTTCTGTTGCACTTTTTTCGTTTACAGTGATGTTTCCGTTTGTTGCAACTGCTTTAATGAGGTTTGATGAAGTCTCGCATGAAACAGCCAAAGTTCCTGATTTTTCTAGTTCAGAGGTTATCCATGATGCTTTTATGCCATTTTTTGTTTCGTATTCCAACATAAAAGGTTCGCCTGTTGCAACATTTAACACAATGTTTGAATCGGTTGTTAAATATGCGGTGTACATTTTTGTAAAGTTGCCTGTAATTCTGCCTTTTTCGGAATTTATTGTTGTAACTGCACTGCTTCCTGCTTGGGTGAATGTGATTGCTCCGTTTACTGTTTTGATGTCTAACTTGTTTTTTGCCATGCCAATTTCAACATTGCCCGAAGTAGTTTCTATTAACGCTTGATTTCTTAAATTGTCAATTTGAACATAACCTGTTTCGCCTGTTATGCTTGCGTTGCCACACATGTTTTCTACAATAACGTTTGTGTTTGTTAAAGTGTCTAGGGTTGTAAAGTTGCCGTTATAATATCCGCTAACGCTTCCGCCTGTAACATTTTCTACATAGCCATATGTTTTTTCAGTTTTGCCATTTTTGTACACATTTGTGTAGCCCAAATTTTTAATTTTGATGTAACCATTGTTTGTTTGAGCAAAAACATCACCGCCGATGTTGTTGCAAACTGCCTCTATTCTATCGGTGCTAATTAATTTTAAGTTGCCCGCAAGAGTGCCTATGTTTAACTTGCCTTTGCCGTTTTCGATAGAGCATGTTCCCGTGATGTCAGAGTTTATATTAATGTTGGACTTTTCTGCCTCAATGGAAATGTTGCCACTTGCTATATTTACGTTGTTGTAAATTGCAACGTCACCTGTTTTTGTTGATATTTTTAAATCGTGAATGTAATGAGTTACATCTTTTGAATCGCCAATGCTTACGCTTCCGCTTTCGGTTGTAACATTTAGGCTTAATAGTGCAAAATTTGAATTTTTAGGACAAACCACGCTAACACTTGCTTTTTTTGCAAAGCCTATCCACACGTCTGGCTCGCTGACATTTATGCAAAGTCTGCCGTCAATTACTTCCACGCTTACATTAAATTTGCAATATTCGCTTTTTGACAAACCAACAACGCTAGGTTTAAATGAAACTTTAACAAATGTTTCGTCTTTGCTATAGTCTATATTAAAACTTGTAAAACCGCTATTGAACTCAATTGCTGAAAAATATTTATCGCTAATTTGCTCGTTTGCCTCATCGGTTGTTTTGTAATAATCTATGTTCTTTTTAATAGAAACATATCTTAGACCAATTCCAAAAACATCTTTACCTGGATTAAAAATTAAAATTGCGGCAAAAACGCAAAATATGCCTAGCAAAATAAAAACAAAAACAGATAAATAATAGAAAAAACCTTTTTTAACCTTTCCGCCTGCCATAAAAGACCTCCTAAATCATTTAATCACATTTTAACATATACAAAACATAAAATCAATATCAAACACGCCACTTTTTGCATAATTTAGCAAAAGTACGCAAAAAAGCACTCCGCTTTAAATCAAGCAAAGTGCCTTTTAATTGATTATTTACATTTCTTTCCATCACCCTTCATTCATAATTTTTTGTTTGGTCAATCTAAAACCAAAGGGCGATGGTTTTTCTTATTCTGCTGTTTCGAGGTCGGCTAGGGTTTTGGCGTCATCTTCTGACAAGGTGCCTAAACGCTGTATTCTTGTGTTTTCATCGGCAATGTCTACGTCTGCTCTATGCAAGTATTTTACTTTTGAGGTTGTGTTTTCAACTTCGGCATAGAAGTAAACATATTTTCCGTCAAAGTCAATCAAAGATTGGTTAAAGTTTTTCATATCAGAAACTTGTTTAACTGTATGAGCGCCTAAAACGGAAACTCTATAAATTCCGTTCTCGGTTGTGTAATAAACATATGTTCCGTCAACAAAAACAATTGAGCCTTCGGTTGTTAATATTTCAGATTTTCCGTCTGCAAAGTTTTGCATAAATATTTTGTCTTTATATTCGAACACAAACACGTCTTTATCATACTCAACGCTCTTTATTATATATATAGTTGAACTTGAGGTGAAATTGCTTGTGTCGTGGTCAAATCTTTTTTCTGATGCAGAGCCATTAGAGAAGTCATTTGCATAAAGAGCATCTTTCCCTGGCACGCCTGTTCTTGTATACATCAAGCGTTCGCCATTGTAAGAAATTAAGGTGATTGTTTCACCGTTGTTATCGTAACCGCTAACATCTAAAATTTCTTTGGTTTGCAAATTAAGTTTTTTAAGAATGTTGCCTGTAAATGACGCACTTTCGGTCTCTTCTCTGTTTGCAGTGAAATAAACATCAACAAATTCTAAGCCTAAAGTTTCTGGGAAACGCACGCTTTTAACGTCCTCTGCCAAGGTGTCGGCTTTGGTAGCGTTTTCATAAGCGTTGACTCTTAAAATTTTCTCATCGTCATAAATTAAAATTGTTTTGTTTTGACCGCCAGTAAGATAGAACTCTCCGCCGTCATTTTCGGTTGTATAAACTTCTTTTAGCCCTGAGCCGTCAAGTTTAATTCTAAACAAAGAAGTGCGTTTGAAATTGGTTTGGTTATATTTGTCATCTTCTTTTGAGGTGTTTTTGTGAACGTTAGGAGTTGTAAAGTACAAACTTTCGCCAACAACAAACATGTTAGAAACATCAAAGCCTGCAATTCTGCTTAAAACTTTTTCGGTTACCACGTTTTCATCTTCGTCATTTTTTAAAGAGCCCGAAACAATTTCCGCACGGTTTAAAGCGTAAGTTGTAACCTTATCGCCCTCTACATTTTCTTTAGAAGAGATGTTTGTGTAATCTTGATAAGCATTGGCAAAATACAAATAGTTGCCCGCACCAACCACAAAGCCACCGTTTGATGTAACATTGTTATAATTTGCTGGCATAGAAACGGTTGCACCTGAGCAACCTGCCAAAACAAAACAGAATGAAACCAAAAGAACAAAAATTACTGTTGTAAACTTTTTCATAAATCTTCCTTTAAATTAGCTATAATTAAGATAATAAATATGTGTTAAGTGCTCAATTTTGCTTAAAAAATGAGGCATTTACACAAATTACATCAAAGTATAGCATAGCGATATTTTATTTGTCAAATTTTTAACAAGTTAATGTTTAAATATACCATGTATAGTTAATTCCAAAAGTAAACGCGAATATTTTTCCCTTTTTATCGTATACTTTTGAAATTAACCAACTTACTTATACATTACAAAAAAGCCAAAGAGTATGGTTAACACTTTGGCATTTTTACTATTCTTTAATTTCCTCTATAAACTCTTCTACTTGCTTTTTGTCTTTTTTCTTAGAAACAAGATAGGTTACAAGAATTACAATTCCTGCACCGCCCATTGCAAAAGCGTACCAAACCGCTTTGTTGGCTCTTGTTGTCCAATACTCAAAATGCACGGCATCGTCACCAAGTTCTGAGTTGTTGGCTTTTACCTCCCAAAGGTGATAATAGTAGCCGTCTTTAACTCTGACCTCATGAGCGTTGCTTTTTAGTCTTGCGGTTGGAACAACATAGCAATAAATGAATTGAGCACTTGCATTGTTGTAGCCAAGAGTGGTTTTTATGCCCGACCAAAGTTCGGTTGCAGTTTGAATTGAGTCTGGGTCGGTTACATCGGTTGCAAGAACAGAAATAACAACTTCGTCAATTTGCTCGCTTACGTACTCGCCGAGTTTTATTGTTTCTCTTGCATTGTTATCAAAAACGGGGTCTTTTACAACCTTGGTTGTGGTTGTAAAAAGCGACTTTTCGGTGATTACCTCTTTTGGTTCTTTTAAAAGTGCGGTTGAATTTTTAAACTCGTTATAGCACACCGAATTATCAAAATACAAAGCGTATTGAATGCAAGTTATAACCCTATTAATTTCACCCGTTGACAAATCAATTTCAATTGAGCCGTTTTGGCTATCTAGCGAATTTGCCGATGTTACACCCTTTTTTAGGGCTTCTTTTTCTTCATCGGTATATTCTACGCTTGCCTCAACTTGGGCAATATAGTTGTTAATTTTTTCATCAAAAAATGCGTCTAGTTTGGTTTTTGCCAGTGCTTTAATTTGTTCGCTTTGCTCTTTTGTTACAAGATTGGTTGCCAAAAGTTCTGACTCGGCATACGGAATGGAATAATACTCAATTATTGTTCCGTTGGAGTTTTGAATTAACCCCACTGTGCCAACATCACTGCAACCTGCAAAAATTATGCACACCGCAAAAAGTAGTACAATAATACTTTTTTTCATTATATTAATATATTCCTTTAAATAAAAGATAGAAGTGCAAAAGCAAAAGTTTGTTTGGCACAAACGATTTGACTTTTAATATTCGCAGTTGTTTGGAGTTCTTGGGAATGGAATTGCGTCTCTGATGTTGTCTACGCCTGTTAGATACATAACCAAACGCTCAAAGCCCATGCCAAAACCTGAGTGAATGCAAGAGCCAAACTTACGCAAGTTCAAGAACCAGTCTATGGCACTTGTGTCTACGTTCATTGCTTTGCATCTTTCTAGCATTTTGTCATAATCTTCTTCACGTTGGCTTCCGCCCATAAGTTCGCCCGAACCTGGAACCTCAAGGTCCACTGCCGCCACAGTTTCGCCGTCTGGGTTGACTTTCATGTAATAAGCCTTTATATCTTTTGGCCAATTTTTGATAAACACTGGTCCGTTAAAATATTCGGTTATATATTTTTCGTGCTCTTTGGCAATGTCCTCGCCATATTCAGGTTTAAACTCCCACTCAACCTTTGCATTCTTTAAAATTGTGATTACATCTTTGTGGTCTATGCGTGTAAACTTGCTTGTTACAACTTTTTCAAGTTTTTCTTTCAAGCCTTTTTGAACAAAGTTGTTTAAAAACTCAATTTCTTGAGGGCAATTGTCTAAAACATATTTTACAACATATTTTAACATCTCTTCCTCAATATCCATAAGTTGGTCTAAATCACAAAAGGCGATTTCTGGCTCAATCATCCAAAACTCGTTAGCGTGAGTTTTTGTGTTGGAGTTCTCGGTTCTAAAAGTTGGTCCAAAAGTGTAAATTTTGCCAAAAGCAAGTGCAAAAGCCTCGCCATGCAACTGTCCTGAGCCTGTAATGTATGCCTGTTTGCCAAACAAGTCCTTAGACATGTCCACCTTGCCGTTTTTATCCATTGGCAAATTGTTCAAGTTTAATGTGGTGATTTTAAACATTTGGTCAGAGCCTTCGCAATCGGTGGTTGTAATTAATGGAGTGTTTACATATAAATACCCTTGAGACTGAAAGTAGTTATGAATGGCAATGGCTGCCGTGCTTCTAACTCTAAACACTGCGTTAAACAAGTTGGTTCTTGGTCTTAAATATGCAATTTCTCTTAAATATTCCACGCTTGCACGCTTTTTCTGAATTGGATATGTTTCGTCAGTTGCCTGAAAAATTGTAACCTCGTTTGCATTGATTTCAAAAGGTTGTTTATTTTCTGGAGTTAAAACAAGTTCGCCTTTAACATACACAGTGCTTCCAACATTAAGTTTAACAACTTCTGCGTAATTTTTTACCTTGTTTGCCTCTAGCACAACTTGTGCATTTTTAAAACATGTGCCGTCATTAACCTCAACAAAGCCAAACGCCTTGCTATCACGTGTGGTTTTTACCCAGCCTTTAACAAGCACCTGTTCACCAGCTTTGTGTGATTGTATGTTTGTGTAAAGTTCTTTAATATCTGTTTTTATCATAATGTTACTCCTTTAAAACTTTAAAGTATGTTAGCACAATAAACAAAAAAAATAAAACAATCTTAAAAAAAATATTTACTTTTTTAAAATTTACGGGCTTATATCCCTTAAGTTTAGCCCTTTTTAAGCCATATAAAACACAAATTGTTCTCTCAATTTTATTAAAAGGTCGCATTTATGGAAATTTTTATTTCAATTATTATTCTTGCCGTTTCGTTTGCTTTTATTTTTATTGGTGGCGACTGGTTTACAAGTTCCGCTATTGGCATTGCCAAAAAATTGAAAATTCCAACACCAATTGTTGGTGCCACTTTGGTGAGCATTGGCACAACCCTGCCCGAACTTTTGGTTACTATTTTTTCTATCATTTCTAAGTCAAGCGACATGGCTGTGGGCAACGCACTTGGCTCGGTTGTGTTTAACTGTGCCATAATTGGCGGAATTTTAATTTGTTTTACAACCGCATCATTAAAAAGTGGCGGGCATTTTGACTATTTGCTTTTGATATTTTCGGTTGTTGCAATAGCCGTTTATTCTGCTGGTAGCAAAATTGGAATTATAGCGTCTTTATTTTTAATTTTACTTTTTGTGCTTTTTGTTATTTTTAACGTACTTAAAGCAAAACAAGAAAAACTGATTGAACTTGAAGAGCCGAACAACAAGCCATTATATTTTTGGATATTGTTATTCTTGCTATCTTGTGCAATGCTTGGCGTTGGAGCGTACTTTATGGTGGAAAAAGCAAAATTCTTTGCCCGACTTGCGGGCTTTAGCGAAATGGTTATTGGCTTAACAATTGTGGCGTTTGGAACATCTCTGCCCGAACTAGTTACCACAATAAGTGCAATAAGAAAAAAAGAGCCAGGGCTTGGTCTTGGCAACATTGTTGGAGCAAGCATAATTAATGCAACACTGCTTATTGGTTTAACTGGCGTTTGTTCGGGCGGAGTGCAGATTGAAAATTTAACCAAGTTTGTGACCTTGCCCGTTGCAGTTTTAACAACCGTTGTTTTAATTGTTCCAACTTTAATAAAAAAGAAAACTCTAAAATGGCAGTCAATATTTTTGCTTGCACTTTATTCAGTTTATTATGCTATTTTAATTTTAAATGCAGTTGGAGTTTTGCATATTTAAAATATGACATAAAAATTCTCTAATTTTTTATTATTCAACAAAATTTGTTTTATTATTTTTATTTTTTGCTTGAAATATCAATCATTTTAATGTTACAC